>DAOSLL010000034.1:0-14160 GCA_035368905.1 Rhodoferax sp. | reverse complement strand
ATAGTCCTGGTACTTGTCCAGTAGCCGCACCGGTCGCGACAGCGCATCGCGGCGGAACGGGTCGCCGAGCTCACGGGTGACCATGATCTCGATGACGGTCGTTTTGCCGTGGTTCATCTGCGCCGCTATGGCTTTTTGCAGCGCCGGGCCGACCTCTTCGAGCCGGTCAACGACGATGCCCTCGGCCCCGGCAATGCCGGCCAAGCTGGGGTTGTCGAGCTCGCCTGCGACAAAGCATCTGTCTTGAAGCCATCAATGCACCCATCAATGCACCCATCAAGCCCAGAAAGTTCCAGCGAAGGCGATTGATCCGGCTCATCTTGCGCCCAATGTCCGTCGATGGCGACATTTATACCGGCACATGAGACTCAGACAAGGCCTGCCCGACAACCTCGCGATTGAGCGTTGGGGCAAACGTCTCAATGAACTTGTAGGTAAAACCACGCAGCCAGGTACCGCGCCGCACGGCTAACCGGGTCAGATTGATCTCGAACAGGTGCCTGGCATCCAGGATACGCAGTTGTTGATCGCGTTCAGGATCGAGCGCGATGGAGGCGACGATGCCCACACCCATGCCCAATTCGACATAGGTCTTGATCACATCGGCATCCATGGCAGTCAGCACCACCTCTGGCTGCAGTCCGGCCCGGGCAAATGCATCGTCAATGTGTGATCTGCCGGTATAGCCCTGGTTGTAGGTAATGATCGGATAGCTGACAAGTTGCTGCAAGGTGACAGGTTCCTCATGCGCCAGCAGCGGGTGACCCGGCGGCACGATGATGCTATGGGTCCATCGGTAGCATGGCAAGGTCACAAGCTGAGGATAGAGCGCCAGCGCCTCGGTGGCCACGCCGATATCGGCCTCACCCGTCAACAGCATTTCAGCCACCTGTTTCGGTGAGCCCTGATGCAGATGCAGTGTGACCTGAGGAAACAGCGCTCGAAAGTCGCGCACCACATGTGGCAGCGCATAACGTGCCTGCGAGTGGGTTGCGGCCACCGTAAGGCGACCATCAACGCGGGAACTGAATTCCTGCCCGACACGTTTGAGGTTGTCACAGTCAAGCAGCAGCCGCTCCACAATCGGAAGCAACAAGTCACCGGGCGGGGTCAGCCCGGTCAAGCGCTTGCCGGTGCGGGCAAATATGTCGATGCCCAACTCTTCTTCCAGCTCCCGGATCTGGCGGCTCACGCCCGGCTGCGATGTGTGAAGAACGGCTGCCACATCGGTCAGGTTGAAGTTGTTGCGAATGGTTTCCCGAACCGAGCGGAGTTGTTGAAAGTTCATTTGTGTACTGGTTTCATAGCAGGGTGTCAGCCCAGATGTTGCGCGCCCAAGCCTTGGCGTATTGACCCTCCAGCACGTTGGCTTGTGGCGAGAGTCCCCCGGCGCCATTGACTGCCACCAGGGTTTTCTTCTCCCGGTCGTACTTGTGCACCGAAGCCACATGCACCACCTCGGTGTCAGAGACAAAGCTGTAGCAGGTATTGGCAAAAATCTGTTCTCCTTTCAGCCTTTCAGGTGCAGGCTCAGACTGGCGCCAGCGCCTGCGCCAGGTCGGCCAGCAAATCGTCAATGTGCTCGATGCCAATCGACAGGCGCACCGCATCTTCAGAGACCCCCGCCTTGATCAGCTCTGCGGGTGACAACTGGCGGTGCGTGGTTGATGCCGGGTGGGTGGCGAGCGACTTGGCATCCCCAATATTGACCAGGCGGGTGAACAGTTGCAGCGCATCCAGAAAGGACGCACCGGCCTTGCGACCTTCGCCAGGTGCCGACTTGACACCAAAGGTCAGCAGGCCCGAGCCTTTGCCGCCCAGGTACTTTTGTGCCAGTGGATGATCCGGGTGCTCCTTCAAACCCACATAGTTGACCCACGACACCTTGTCTTGCAGTTGCAGGAACCTGGCCACTGCCAGCGTGTTGTCATTGATGCGGTCCATGCGCAGCGCCAGGGTTTCAATGCCCTGCAGAATCAGGAAAGCGTTGAACGGCGAAATGGCGGCACCGTTGTTGCGCAGTGGCACCACGCGGGCGCGGCCAATGTAGGCTGCCGGGCCAAGGGCTTCGGTATAAATCACACCGTGGTAGCTCTGGTCGGGCTCGTTGAGACGCCTGAAGCGAGCCTTATGCTCGGCCCAGGGGAACTTGCCGGAATCGACGATGGCACCACCAATGCTGGTGCCATGCCCGCCCAGGTATTTGGTCAGGGAATGCACCACGATATCGGCACCGTGCTCGAACGGGCGCAGCAGGTAAGGCGTGGCCACCGTGTTATCGACAATCAGCGGCACGCCGTGGCGGTGGGCAATTTTGGCGATTGCGGCAATGTCAACCACCGTGCCTTGCGGATTGCTCAGGGACTCGACATAAACCGCTTTGGTCTTGTCATCAATCAGCGGCTCAAAACTGGCGGGGTCGCGCGGGTCGGCAAAGCGGGTGGTGATGCCCGACAGGGGCAGCGTGTGGGCAAGCAGGTTGTAGGTGCCGCCGTACAGCGCACTCGACGACACGATGTTGTCGCCGGTCTCGGCGATGGTCTGGATCGCATAGGTCACCGCTGCCTGTCCGGATGCCAGTGCCAGCGCAGCAATGCCGCCTTCGAGTGCCGCCAGCCGTTGTTCCAGCACATCTTGCGTCGGGTTCATGATGCGGGTGTAGATGTTGCCCGCCACTTTCAGGTCAAACAAATCTGCACCATGCTGTGCGTTGTCAAAGGCGTAGGCGGCTGTTTGGTAGATTGGAACTGCGACTGCTTTGGTGGTCGGGTCCGGCGAGTAGCCAGCGTGAACAGATTTGGTTTCAAATTTCCAGGATTCGGACATAGAAAGCTCCTTGGGTTGCAGTGATCGCGACAAACTCACCAATGCTGCAAAAATAATAGCTGCTGACGCTTTTGTATAAAGCGCTAGCGGCGAAATCGATCACAGTGGCTGACGCAACTCTATGCGCCATCTCTGAAAACGCAAACGACTTAAAGGTAATTTCCTAATGACAAAAACGCATATTGGCCCAGGTTGATACGCAAAGAGGCGTTTTCAGTGAACACTGTTGGCAACTTGGCTGCGAACGATCTTGATCAATTCGGGCTGCGCGCGGGTCCGCTTGATCTGGTTTTGTTGGTGCATCACTGCACAATAGGCAAGATGCTATTGAAAGGTTCAGCGCCATTTTGGGGTGCTGGGCAGGGCTACCCAATTGCGGCTTTTGACGTGTCGGGCGAGATCTGCGTGGTGCTGCGGTGAAAGGCTTGGTTGCCGCGCCAGTTATCCAGCGTGAAGATCAAAAGGATATCGACGAGCCAAGCTGCATACGCTAAAGTGTTAGCCAAGTTTGAATCATGCCGAGTTGGTTACCCGTTGCAGTAGTGACTAAATGGATAGACCGGTTTTACGCTACCTGATCGCACTTGCAAAAGGGTTGGTCTGCCTGTTTGCCTTTGCTGCTGCTGGTGCACAGGAGGTCGAGCAGACCATCCGCCAAGCCGATCAGTTTTTCAACGACAGGGAGTTCGCGCTGGCGCTGAAACACTATCAACAAGCCTCATCCAGAATTGACGCAAGCAGCCCACTGAATGCAGAAGTCATCAACAACATCGCAGCGGCACACATGGCACAAGGCGAGATGGCGGCGTTTGGACATAGCTTCGCCCTGGCTAGAACCCTTAAGCAGGACAAAATTGGGCTTGTCACTAACGCTCCCGCCAACCCCGGCGCGAATTTGCTGAAAAACAGCGGCTTTGAGGAAGGCATTGTTTTCCCGTGGGGCACCGGGCATTACGAGCGATCAGATGGCAAGTTCAACTTTGGCCTGTGGTGGAACAGCAAGAACGCCCATGCGTTCATGAAGATCGATACGGCTGAAAAGTTCAAGGGACAGCGCTCTTTGCTGATTGGCAACAAGTCGCCAACTACACCGCATGTGTTCACAACACTCTCACAGCGCATTGGCGGACTCAGGCCAAACACGCTGATCCGCCTGAGTTGCTCTCTGAAAGCCAGAGATTTGAAACCAGGTGCCGGTTTGCTGACAATCGATGCCGCTTGGGCGAAACGCTTTGCCTTGCCCTCCGGGACCTATGATTGGCGACCATTCACGGTTACCGTCAATATCGGCCACAACGACAGCATCGACTTTCGCATCGTCATGCAGGACATTGGCTGGCTTTGGCTCGACGACATCGTGGTCGAGGAGGTGACATCGGCTGAAGATGTCGACGCGCTGCAACGCGCCGAAAGCCTGTTTGACTCGGGCAACTATGCCCAGGCGCTGACCATTGCTCAGGAATTCCAGAGCCGCCACCCTGGCAACGAAGCAGTGCTTCTCCAATACCGCCTGCTCTGCGGCCGCATCGATATGCTGACGGGTAACTATGGCCGAGCCTTCGCGAACCTGCGCTGGGCCATCGACAGAGGACTGGTGCGCGGCAATATCGATCTCGGTGACCTGTATCTGCGCTTGGGTGATTTCGATGCCGCCGAAAACCTGTTCAACAAAATGATCGAGCAGGGCCACTTCAAGGACGACCAGTCAACCATCAGCCAACTCTGGCATCGGCTGAGCCAGTCCTATCTGGCGACCGGCAAGCTCGATCAGGCATTCAAGGCGCAACAGCGCTTCAGCATCATTGCCAGGCATATCGGCGACCAGCATGCGCAGGCGACATCGCTTCATCAATTGGCCGCTATACAGCGTCAGCAACTGAGCTGGCCTGCTGCTCGCAAGTCCCTCCTTGAGGCCTACCCGATCGCCGCACAAGTTGCGGACCGCAAACTGCTTTCCGACATTGAGCTGGATTTGGCCGAGCTTGCTGTCCTTCTGCACCAGAACGAAGAAGCCTGGAAATACCTGGCAGCAGCATTGCCGTTGAAGGAGGCCATCGCCGATCGGGCCGGCTGGGTCAAGGGCCTGCATCTGCAAGGACAGTTGTTCGTCGCAGAGGGCCGTCCTGACCAGGCACTGACCAGCTATGGCCGCGCTGTGGCAGTGCTGGAAGAACTGGCCGCAGGTGCCGGCGAAATATCGCGACAGGCCAAGACTGCTTTCTTCCAGCAGTTTGCGCACCTCTACCGGGAATACATCGAATTGCTGATTCGTCGCTTCGAGTCGACCCTTGACCCCAACTACCACCTGCAAGCCTTTCAAATCGCCGAGCAGGCACGTTCGCGGGTATTTTCAGAAATGCTGATGGAAGCACGTGCCAGCGATACTTTTGCTGCAACAGTTGCAGATCCTGATTTCAAGGCACTGCTGGTGAGGGATCGCTTCGCCACACTCGAGATTGCAACCCTCGAAAGGCAACTGCAGCAAATCAAGGCCAAGGCTGATCCGGCTGAACCGCAGGCACTCAACGTTCGCATTGGCAAGCTGAAGCTGGCGCATCAGGAACTGCAAGACAGCTTGCGCACTCGCTACCCGCGCTATATCGACTTGAAGATGCCCAAGCCGATGCGCATCCAGGATGTCCAGGCGCTGCTTGACCCGAACGAAGCAGCGCTGAGCTACTTCGTCATGCCCCGGCGCACCGCACTCTGGGCGATTACGCGCGACACAGTCGACCTGTTCCTGTTGCCGCAAAGCCGCGAGGAATTGATCCGGCAAAGCGAGTCTTATCGCCAGACTTTCGCCAGTATTGCCAACGAGTTGGCGCACGGCACTGAGGCAGGCCTGCGCCAAGTCTTCCTCAAACATCACGCCCAACCGGCCCATGCCTTGTATCGGAACTTGGTCGCACCCGCCGAAGCAAGCTTGCGCGGCAAGCGCCACGTTTTTCTTGCACCGGATGACCTGCTTTACAAAGTGCCATTTGAGACCTTGTTGACGCAACCCTTCAGCAGCAACAAAAGCGCCGACGTTTCAGTCATTGGTATTGAATGGCAAACCGCGCCATTCTGGGTCAACAGCCACGCCATCACCTATTTGCCGTCGCTCTCGGTCCTGCGCAGCTTGCGGCAGTTCGGTAAGGCTGCGGTCCCGGCACAGCGTCCGCTGATCGCGTTTGCCGATCCGGATTTTGGATCTTCGGGCGCAGCACCCCAAAGCGTCAACCGTGCCGCAACCCGGTCAGCCATCCTGCATGCCTTGAAAGCACGGCGTGCCATGACCGGGGTCACGTTGCCACCCTTGCCAGAGACCTACCAGGAGGCACTTTATGTCGCACGGATTCTCGGAGCGAAGCCCGAACAAGACTTGTTCGTCGGCACCAGGGCCAGCGAATACAACGTCAAACACTTGCGACTGAATCTTTACCGCAACCTGCTGTTCGCCACCCACGGGCTGATGGCCGGTGACTTTGGCCCTGGAACGCAACCGGCTCTGGCTCTTAGTTTTGTCGGCGATCCCGAGAACGATGGACTGTTGGAAATGGGTGAAATCCTCGGCCTGGATTTGAACGCGGATCTGGTTGTTCTGTCAGCGTGCAATACGGCCAGCGGCAGTGGTGGCGAAGATCGAGGCGAAGGCTTCGCCGGTTTGACCCGCAGTTTTATGTACGCCGGTGCCAAATCACTGCTGGTCACTCAATGGAGCGTCGAGAGCAGTTCCGCCGCCAGACTGGTGCAATCGGCCTTTGCGCAAATGGCCACTCGCCCACGCAGCGAAGCGTTGGCCCGAGCCAAGCGCGACATGATTGCCGCAGATGTCCGGCTGCGGATCAGTCAAAATACCGAAGTTTCACTGTCTCACCCGTTCTTCTGGGCACCCTTCATACTGGTTGGAGATCAAGGCATGCGGGTTACTGGCTCGCCAAACCCGAATGCACCGAAAAACGGCCTGTCTGAGGAGTCCGTGGGTAGATTTTGATGATTGCAGTCGCGCCTTTAGCAGATGCTGACGCACGGGGATGCACGCAACTCAGGCTACCCGAGCAGAAACTGCGTGTGTTCAGCCGAATTGATCCTGCATCTGCATCGGAGTCCGTCGTCTTTAAAAAAATGAGGCGCTCGGCGCCTTACATCAACCAGTATGTTGTTGCAATCAGCCTGGGATAGACACCCTGCCGCAGCCATTGCAAACGCAAGGCAAGGCGAGATAACAACAACATCGATGATTTATAAATGGAATCGCAGGGAACAGGTCACGGTTTTGCGCAGCCGCCCCGGTTGCCACCGGCAATGTGGATAAGCATTTGATAAATCGGATCTGTGCTAGCATAAATCAGCAACTATCCACAAAGACTGACCGCATGATGATTGAGGGAGAACCCCCACTACCCGAGGCTGAACAAGCCATTCCCAACCCGGATTTCTGGCAAGCCTGTATTGACCAACTGTCGCAGGAGCTGCCCGAACAACAGTTCCAGACCTGGATCAAGCCGCTGACAGCACAAGTCGCCGATGACCTGTCCAGAGTCACGCTGTTTGTCGCCAACCGCTTCAAGCTGGACTGGATCAGGGCCCAGTACAGTGGGCGCCTGGCGCTGTTGATGGAGCGCCTGACTGGCCAGCCGGTTCAGATTGAGCTGGCGATTGCCCCGCGCGAAGCGTCCGGCAGAAGACCGCTGCTTCATCAGTCTGGTGCCAGCCAGGCTGATGTGACGACATCAGCCGACACCACACCTGCCAACGAGCCATTGAAAAGTCGGCTCAACACCGCGCTGACCTTTGATGCCCTGGTAGAGGGTAGCGCCAACCGGATGGCGCGCGCCGCAGCGATGCACGTAGCGGGCATGCCTGGGCATCTTTACAACCCTTTGTTCATTTACGGCGGGGTCGGCTTGGGCAAGACGCACCTGATGCATGCGGTCGGCAACCAACTGATCAGCGAACGGCCCAACGCCAAAGTGCTTTACATCCATGCCGAGCAGTTTGTCACCGATGTGGTCAAGGCCTACCAGCGCAAGGCCTTTGATGAATTCAAGGAACGCTACCATTCGCTGGACTTGCTGCTGATCGACGATGTGCAATTTTTCGCCAACAAGGAGCGCACGCAGGAGGAGTTCTTCAACGCTTTTGAAGCCCTGCTGGCGCGCAAGTCGCACATTGTCATGACCAGCGACACCTACCCGAAGGGTTTGGCGGACATCCATGAGCGACTGGTTTCGCGTTTTGATTCAGGTTTGACGGTGGCCATTGAGCCGCCCGAACTTGAAATGCGGGTCGCCATTCTGATCAACAAGGCGCACGTCGAGGGCATTGTGATGCCAGAGGAAGTGGCCTTTTTCGTGGCCAAGAATGTGCGCTCAAATGTGCGCGAGCTTGAAGGTGCGTTGCGCAAAATCCTGGCGTACTCGCGTTTCAACCAGAAGGAAATTTCCATCATGCTGGCCCGCGAAGCCCTGCGTGACCTGCTGTCAATCCAGAATCGGCAGATCTCGGTGGAAAACATCCAGAAGACGGTGGCCGACTTCTACAAGATCAAGATCGCCGACATGTACTCCAAGAAGCGCCCGGCCAGCATTGCCCGCCCGCGCCAGATTGCCATGTACCTGGCCAAGGAACTGACCCAAAAAAGCCTGCCGGAAATTGGCGAGCTGTTTGGCGGGCGCGACCACACCACGGTGCTGCATGCGGTGCGCAAGATTGGCGGGGAGCGCCAGCAAATGACCGAACTCAACCAGCAGCTCCATGTGCTGGAGCAAACGCTCAAAGGCTAGCGCCAAACCAGCCAAACCAGCCAAATGAGTGGGAAAATAGCGCTTTTGCAGTCTGCGATAACTGGCAAGAGTACCGCGCCAACAGCCCATTTGACGATTGACCACAAGAGGAAGACATGATTGTTTTAAAAGACACCCAGGACAAAGTGCTGGCAGTACTGCAAGCCGTCTCAGGTATTGTGGAGCGGCGCCACACCCTGCCGATTCTGGCCAACGTGTTAATCCGCAAGACCGGTCAAAAACTGCTGTTTACCACCAGCGACCTGGAAATCCAGATTCGCACCTCTGCTGAACTTGGTGGCGATGACGGTGACTTCAACACCACGGTTGGTGCCCGCAAGCTCATTGACATTTTGCGCAGCATGCCCGCTGACCAGGTGGTGTCGCTCGAATCCAGCGCGGCCAAACTGATCCTCAAGGGCGGCAAAAGCAGATTCACCCTGCAGACCATGCCGGCCGAGGACTTTCCGCTGGTGCAGGAATCGGCCAATTTTGGCCCGGTGTTCAGCGTGCCACAAAAAACCCTGAAAGGCTTGCTCAGCCAGGTGTCGTTTGCCATGGCCGTGCATGACATTCGCTATTACCTCAATGGCATCTTGTTTGTGGCAGAAGGCCCGCAGCTCAGCTTGGTCGCCACCGATGGTCACCGGCTGGCGTTTGCATCGAGCACGCTAGAGGTTGAAGTGCCCAAACAGGAGGTGATTTTGCCGCGCAAGACAGTGCTTGAGTTGCAGCGCCTGCTGTCCGATGCTGAAGGCGCGATTGACATGCAGTTTGCCAACAACCAGGCCAAGTTCAGCTTTGGCGGCATGGAGTTTGTCTCCAAGCTGGTCGAGGGCAAGTTTCCCGATTACAACCGTGTCATCCCGCGCAACCATCAAAACAGCATCATCCTGGGCCGCGCCGCGCTCCTGTCCACCCTGCAGCGCACCGCCATTTTGACCAGCGACAAGTTCAAGGGGGTGCGGCTGAACATCGACCCCGGCACACTGCGGGTGGCGGCCAACAACGCCGAGCAGGAAGAAGCGGTGGATGAACTCGACATTGACTACAGCGGCGACAGCATCGAAATTGGCTTTAACGTCACTTACCTGATCGATGCACTGTCGAATATGTCGCAGGAGATGATCAAGATCGAGATCTCGGACGGCAACAGTTCGGCGCTGTTGACGATCCCTGAAATCGACCATTTCAAATATGTCGTCATGCCGATGCGAATTTAGCCAGCGTACCTTGCAAGTTGACAAAACAAACCCGCGATGAACGCTCTGTTTCTAGCGGGTTTGATGTTTCCAGAGTTCCGAAAATCCATGAAATTTCGCGCGGCAACTGACTCGGTGCCCTGCCCCAACCTGATCAAGAGTGCCTCATGACCGAAGAAAACAAGCCTGTCTTGCCCATCGAAGATACCGTTCGCACAGGCGATGACAACGCTGACAGCTCCAACTTTCAGCCGACCATCGATGCCCATCAGGCTGGCGCTTCTGAAGCCTACGGCGAGGGCTCGATCCAGATTCTGGAAGGGCTCGAAGCGGTGCGCAAGCGCCCTGGCATGTACATTGGTGACACCTCGGACGGCACCGGGCTGCACCATCTGGTATTTGAGGTGGTGGACAACTCGATCGACGAGTCGCTGGCCGGCCACTGTGACGATATCTTGGTCACCATCCACACCGACAACTCGGTGTCAGTGGTCGATAACGGGCGTGGCATCCCGACCGGTGTCAAGATGGACGACAAACACGACCCCAAGCGCAGCGCCGCCGAGATCGCCCTGACCGAACTGCACGCCGGCGGCAAGTTCAACCAGAACAGCTACAAGGTGTCAGGTGGCTTGCACGGCGTTGGCGTGAGCTGCGTCAATGCGCTGTCCAAAATGCTGCGCCTGACGATTCGCCGTGATGGCAAGGTGCATGTGATGGAATTTTGCAAGGGTTTTGTGCAAAACCGCCTGATCGAGACGGTCAACGGGGTTGAGGTGTCGCCGATGAAAGTGATTGGCCAGACCGAGCACCGTGGCACCGAAGTTCACTTTTTGCCTGATCTGGAGATTTTTCAGACCAACACCGATTTCCATTACGAGATTTTGAGCAAGCGTCTGCGTGAACTCAGCTTTCTGAACAACGGCGTCAAGATACGCCTCAAGGACGAGCGCACCGGCAAAGAGGACGATTTTTCCGGTGCTGGTGGTGTCAAGGGCTTTGTCAACTTCATCAACAAGGGCAAAACCATCCTCAACCCGAACATCTTTCACGCACTCGGCGACCGCCAGAGTGACCAGAACACCAACATCGGCGTGGAAGTGGCGATGCAATGGAACAGCGGCTACAACGAACAGGTGCTGTGCTTTACCAACAACATCCCGCAGCGTGATGGTGGCACGCACCTGACCGGCCTGCGCGCAGCCATGACGCGGGTCATCAACAAATACATCGACGACACCGAGATTGCCAAAAAAGCCAAGGTCGAGGTGACCGGTGACGACATGCGCGAAGGTCTGACCTGCGTGCTGAGCGTCAAGGTGCCCGAGCCCAAGTTCAGCAGCCAGACCAAAGACAAGCTGGTTTCATCCGAGGTTCGCGGACCGGTCGAGGACATTGTGTCAAAGCTGCTGTTTGACTACCTGCAAGAGCGCCCGGCCGATGCCAAGATCATTGTTGGCAAGATTGTCGAGGCCGCCCGCGCCCGTGAAGCGGCCCGCAAGGCACGTGATTTGACCCGCCGCAAGGGCGTGCTCGACGGCATGGGCCTGCCTGGCAAACTGGCCGACTGCCAGGAAAAAGACCCGGCGCTGTGTGAAATCTACATCGTCGAAGGCGATTCAGCCGGTGGCTCGGCCAAGCAGGGGCGGGATCGCAAGTTCCAGGCAATTTTGCCCTTGCGCGGCAAGATATTGAACGTGGAAAAGGCCCGCTACGAAAAACTGCTGACCAGCAACGAAATTCTGACGCTGATTACCGCCCTGGGCACCGGCATCGGCAAGGCTGGCGGCAGCACCGGCAACGACGACTTTGACGTGGCAAAGCTGCGCTACCACCGCATCATCATCATGACCGATGCCGACGTGGACGGTGCCCACATCCGCACCCTGCTGCTGACCTTCTTCTACCGCCAGATGTCAGAGCTGGTCGAGCGCGGCCACATCTATATTGCCCAGCCGCCGCTGTACAAGGTCAAGGCAGGCAAGGAAGAGCTGTATTTGCAGGGACAGACCGATCTGGAAAACTTTTTGCTGCGCATTGCACTGGTCAACGCCTCGGTATTTACCGGCGGACAGGCCGCTGCCACGCTGGCAGGCGACGGCTTGACCGAGCTGGCCCGCAAACACCAGTTGGCGCAAGCCGTCATCGCCCGGCTGGGCAACTTCATGGATGTGTCGGCGCTGCGTGCCATTGCCGACGGTGTCGCGCTGAACCTTGACACGGTGGCAGATGCCGAGGTCTCGGCTGCCGCCATGCAGGCTTTCCTGCCCGATGCCGAGGTGGCCGGGGAATTTGATGTCCGCAGTGACAAGCCGATTTTGCGCATCAGCCGCCGCTTGCATGGCAACATCAAGAGCAGCGTGCTGACGCAGGATTTTGTCCATGGGGCTGACTATGCGGCACTCAACGAAGCGGCAAAAACCTTTAAGGGCTTGCTCGGCGAGGGTGCCAAAGTGATGCGTGGCGAAGGTGAGCGCCAGAAGGAGCAAAAAGTTGGCGACTTCCGCGAAGCCATGACCTGGCTGATCGGTCAGGCCGAGCACGCCACCAGCCGCCAACGCTACAAAGGCCTGGGCGAAATGAACCCCGAGCAGCTCTGGGAAACCACCATGGACCCGACTGTGCGCACCCTGCTGCGGGTGCAAATTGACGATGCCATTGAAGCCGACCGGGTGTTCACCATGCTGATGGGCGACGAGGTCGAACCTCGGCGTGAGTTCATCGAGACCAATGCGTTGCGGGCCGGCAACATTGATATATGATGTTTTAGGCTTCCAACCCTTATGGAATAAGCGCTAGCAGTTATGTTATTGATAGCAGAGTGATGTCATGATAGACAAAAATCCATTCGAGATTGCACGGGAAACGCTCAAGCAGTTGACCGTTCGCAAACTGGCACCGACACCAATCAATTACCAGCGCCTGTACAGCGAAATTGCTGGTCAGCCGATTGAGCCCGCTTTTCCAGCCGATCGCCTGCGCGACATTGCCGTGGCGCTGCCCACCAGAACACCAGGGCAACAAAAACAACGCGGTTTGCTGGAGTCGGCCATCAACCAGCTCAACTGGGACGGGGTGAAAAGCGCCTTGATGGCCTATGGTGGCTTTAGCCCACCGGCCCCAGATCCCGGCAAATCGGTCAACCTGGCACTGGCTGAACCGGCCAAACCGGTCATCACGATGATCGACCCGGCAGAGTCGGTGCCGCTCACAGCACCCGCCTTGACTGCCGACTTTTTCAGCCAGATTGCCCGCATGGTCGAGTACGCGTTGCCGGCGTTGGGGCAAGACGATGAGCGCTTTCTGGAGCAAACGCAAACCCTGGTCAAGGCGCTGCGTCAGCCCAACGCCGATGCGGTCGCCGTCAAGCAGATGCTCGCCAGTTATGGACACCGTCTGTCTTTTGCCGCGGAAGATCAGGCTGAGATCAAGAATGTGCTGCTCAAACTGCTGCACTTGATTATCGAGAACATCAGCCACCTGAGCCTCGACGACGGCTGGCTGAAGGGGCAGGTGGACGCGCTGATGAACGTTTGTGTTCCCCCGTTGACACTGCGCAGACTCGACGATGTGGAGCAGCGCCTGAAAGACGTGATCTTCAAGCAAACCGAAGCCAAGTCGCGCAGCGTGCAGGCACACGAAGAAATGCGCCAGATGCTGGCAACCTTTGTTGACCGCCTGGCCTCCATGTCCGAGAGCACCGGCAGTTTTCACGACAAGCTCGAAGAAAGCGCCCGTCTGATAGAACAGGCCAGGACCATCACCGATATCGCGCCAGTTCTGAAAGACGTGGTCGGAGCGACCCGCGACATGGCCCACGACAGCCAGTCGGCGCGCGATGAATTGCAGAACATGAAGAAGCGGGCTGAGGCCACCGAGGCTGAGCTGACCAAGCTGCACCAGGAACTCGACCGGGTCAGTGCGCAGGCACGCCATGACCCACTGACCGGGGCACTCAATCGCAACGGACTCGATGAGGCGGTCAGACGTGAGATATCCAAGGTCAAACGACTCGAGACACCCCTGTGCATGGCCCTGCTGGACATTGACAACTTCAAGAAACTCAACGACACGCTGGGCCATGCCACCGGCGATGTCGCGCTGGCGCACCTCGCAGGTGTCGCCCGCGAAGTGATGCGGCCACAAGATACGCTGGCGCGTTATGGTGGCGAAGAATTTGTCTTATTGCTGCCTGACACCACGCTGGAAAAGGGCATTGAGGCAATGACTCGGCTGCAGCGCGAGTTGACCAAACGTTTTTTTCTGGCTGGCACCGAAAAGGTGCTGATCACCTTCAGCGCCGGTGTCGCACAGTTTGCACCCGACGAGTCCGGCCAGGATGCCATCAAGCGCGCTGACCAGGC
>DAOSLL010000033.1:0-14278 GCA_035368905.1 Rhodoferax sp. | reverse complement strand
TCAGCACCGTATACCCAAATCGAAAATGCCATTGCATGGCAGTTCCACCAATTTGGGCAGTTGCCACCAGGCCAATGACACACAGCGCCAGGGCCCAGTGAAATAGCCGGGTAGGAGCGTCCCATACGCGAACAACAGCTTTCATAGAACCCTTTGCCAAAAAGCAACCTGCACAAAGATTCAAATCACAATAGACTCTGAATCCCCGAAAACCTCTTTTTTTAGTTTAACTTTGATCGGAATCCCATGAAGAAACTTTCTGCTGCTCTCCTCGCGGTTGTTGCAAGCTGCTATGTGGTGCCAGCGTTTGCCCAATTTGCCAAGCCCGAAGATGCCATCAAATACCGCAAAAGTGCGTTGTTTGTGATGCAGCAAAATTTTGGTCGCGTCGCTGCCATGGCATCCAGCAAAGCACCCTTTGACGCAAAAATTGCGGTTGAAAGCGCGGCTGTTGCCGAATTTGTCGGCACGCTTCCGTGGGCCGGTTTTGCCGCGGGCACCGACAAGGGCGACACCAAGGCCAAGCCGGAAATCTGGACTGACAAAGCCAAGTTCGACGACTATGCAAAAAAATTGCAAGCCGAGTTGACCAAACTCTCTGCTGCTGCCAAAACAGGCAGTCTTGACAACGTCAAGGTGGCGGTGAACGCTGCGGGTGGGGCCTGCAAGTCCTGTCACGACGATTTCCGCGCCAAGTAGTTGCCAAGTAGTCAATGGGTTTGCTGCGCCACGCTGGCGTGAGCGTCGATCTGGTGCGCGTTAAGATGCCGGGTCCAACTTTCCTCAAGGCAACATCATGAAGCGCCGCCATTTCACCGCAACATTGGTTTGTGTCGCTGCCAGCCCATTGGCAGCTATTCACCCTGGCGCATTGGCGCAGGGCGCAGACGCACTCTCCAACCTTCAGGTGTCGCAAGGGCTCGGGGTAGCGCTGGAAAAAGGCGCACTCTCTGCCATCAAGCTGTTGGGACGTACCGATGGCTTCCTGGGCAACGACAAGGTCCGCATACCCTTGCCAGGGGTTTTGCAAGATGCGTCGAAACTGCTGCGCAGTTTTGGCCAGGGCGCACGACTTGATGAACTGGTCAATGCGATGAACCGTGCCGCCGAGGCTGCTGTGCCGCTGGCCCAGGCCACGCTGGTTGCGGCCATCAAAGCCATGAACTTTCAGGATGCCAAAGCCATTCTTGGCGGCGGCGACACTTCGGTCACCCGGTTCTTTGCTGACAAGACACGCGAGCCGCTGGGTCTGAAGTTTCTGCCAATCGTCAAACAAACCACGGCCCGCGTGAATCTGGCTGAAAAATACAACCAGCTTGCCGGCAAGGCTGCCGGCATGGGTTTGCTCAAGGGTGATCAGGTCAATGTTGAGCGCTATGTCACCGGCAAAACCCTGGATGGCCTGTATTTCATGATTGGCGAAGAAGAGAAGAAGATACGCCAGGACCCAGTGGGTACCGGCAGCTCCCTGCTGCAAAAAGTGTTTGGCTCCCTGAAGTAGCTTGGCGTGCCTTAGCTGTCCATGGGCACCATGCCCCGGCGCACCGCTGTTCTGGTGTTCCTCGCGTTTGCTGCTGCCTACTTTCTGTCAGCGTTGATCCGGGCGATCACGGCCACGCTGTCACCTACCCTGACGCAAGAATTTGCCCTCAACGCCCGCGATCTGGGTCTGCTGGCTGGCGGCTATTTTCTGGGTTTTGCGGCGACCCAATTGCCTCTGGGTACCTGGCTTGATCGATTTGGTCCGAAAAGGGTGGTTTTGAGCCTGCTGACGGTGGCTGTGGTGGGCTGCCTTGCCTTCGCCATGGCGACCAGTTTCAGCGGGCTGTTGCTGGCGCGCATCCTGAGTGGTGTTGGCGTCAGTGCTTGCCTGATGGCTCCGCTGACCGGATACCGGCGCTGGTTTGCGGCTGTTTCCCAAATGCGCGCCAACTCCTGGATGCTGATGGCCGGCTCGCTGGGCATGGTGGCCTCCACCTTGCCAGTGCAATGGCTGATGCCGTTGATCGGCTGGCGGCCCTTGTTCTGGGGCCTGGCGCTGCTGGTTGTATTGGCCATGCTGTTGATTGGGTGGCAAGTGCCAGCCTGGTCGCAGGCCGGGCCTGTTGCAGATTCAGCGGGGCCGACCGCTTCCCGCACCGGCAGTTATGCCGAGGTCTGGCGCAACCCCTACTTCCGCAAAATGGCACCGATGGGCTTTTTCATCTATGGTGGACTGGTCGCCATGCAGACGCTGTGGGTTACGCCGTGGCTGATACGCGTCAACGGCTGGACCGCGCTGCAGGCTGCGGGCGGGTTGTTTTGGCTCAATGTTGCGATGTTGATCACCTTTTGGGGCTGGGGTCTGGTCAACCCCTGGCTAACTGGCCGTGGCTACCATGCAGACCGTTTGATCAGTTTTGGCATGCCCTTCAGCTTCTTTCTACTTGCTCTGATAATAATAGCTGGCAGCGCAATGGATATATGGGCTGGAGCCGCCTGGGCCTTGTATTGCATGGGATGCACCTGCATTTCCCTGGCGCACCCTGCGGTTGCGTTGGCGTTTCCGGCAACACTCGCCGGGCGCGCGTTGTCGGCCTACAACCTGTTGATTTTTTCAGGTGTTTTTGTCGTGCAGTGGGGGGTCGGCCTGATGATGGATGGTTTTCAGGCGTTTGGATGGTCGCCGGTGCAGGGTTTTCAGGGTGCGATGGGTGTCTATTTGCTGTGCACGGTGCTTTCCTATATCTATTTCCTGACCGCAAAAAAGCCATAATCGCGCTCTGGGTTCTTCCTTCAAACGCTTTGTCTGCCACGGCTGATTCATGGTGGCATCCCCAAGAAAACATGAACAACGGTATTTTCATCATCGCCCACGCGCCATTGGCCAGTGCTTTGCGCCAATGTGTGCTGCATGTCTTCCCGGATGCCGCCGCTGATCTGGCGGTGATGGACGTGCTGCCCAACATGCCTACTGAGGAAACGCTGGTCAGCGCGCGCCTGGCCGTGGCCATGCTCAACCGACCCCAAACCCTGGTGCTGACCGACATGTTTGGTGCCACCCCGTGCAATGTTGCGCAAAAAGTGGTCGATGGCCTGAATTCCCGACTGGTCGCCGGGGTCAACCTGCCGATGCTGATGCGCGCCATCACGTACCGCAATGAGCCACTGGATGCGCTGGTGGCCCGTGCCCTGGCCGGTGGAACCCAGGGTGTCATGCAAGTCGCAGTGACGGCACCCCAAAACCAGATTCGGAAATCACATGATAAAAACCACCACGACCATCAGCAATAAGCTCGGGCTGCACGCCCGTGCCTCCGCCAAACTGACCAAGCTGGCGGGCAGTTTCCCCTGTGAAGTCTGGATGTCGCGCGGCGATCGGCGCGTCAATGCCAAGAGCATCATGGGCGTGATGATGCTGGCCGCTGGCCAGGGCGTGCAGATTGAAATCGAGACCGAGGGCCCGCGCGAGCAAGATGCCATGGATGCCTTGCTGGCGCTGGTGCGTGACAAGTTTGGAGAAGGTGAGTGACATTCTCCATTCACGGCCTGGCGGTTGCGCGGGGCATTACCATTGGCCGCGCGGTGCTGGTGGCATCAAGCAGACTCGATGTCGCGCACTATTTCATCGAGCCGTCGCAGGTTATCGCTGAAATCAACCGGGTGCGTGATGGCCGTGATGCAGTGGTCAACGAAATCCACCGCCTGCAGGCCAACATTGCCCATATGGGCCCCAAAGAGGCACCGCACGAACTGACCGCCTTGCTCGACGTGCACCTGATGCTGCTGCAAGACGAGGAACTGAGCCTGGGTGTCAAGCACTGGATCAAGGACCGCCTTTACAACGCCGAATGGGCGTTAACCAGCCAACTCGAGGTTGTCGCACGCCAGTTTGACGAAATGGAAGACGACTACCTGCGCGAGCGCAAGGCCGACCTGGAGCAGATCACCGAAAAAGTCCTGCGTGCCATGCGTGGCGTGTCTTCGCCCGTGTTTCAACCGCAGGTGCGCACCACCCGAAAAGCTTCGCAGCAGGATTTGCTGCTCGATGACACCGTTGATGTGCCGCTGATTCTGGTCGCGCACGACCTGTCGCCGGCCGACATGCTGCAGTTCAAGCAAAGCGTGTTTGCCGGGTTTGTCACCGATGTGGGTGGCAAGACCTCGCACACTGCCATCGTCGCGCGCAGCCTGGAGATACCGGCGGTGGTCGGGGCGCGCTGGAGCAGCCAACTGCTGCGCCAGGACGATTGGGTCATCATCGACGGCGATGCCGGCATCGTGGTGGTCGATCCATCGCCCATCATCCTGGCCGAATATGGCTTCAAGCAACGCCAGGTCGAACTCGAGCGCGGTCGTCTGGCCCGCCTGCTGCACACCCCGGCTGTCACCATGGACGGGCAAAAGATCGAACTGCTGGCCAATATCGAAATGCCCGACGACGCGGCGGGTGCCGTCAAGGCCGGTGCGGCCGGTGTCGGCCTGTTTCGCAGCGAGTTCCTGTTCATGGGGCGCCATGGCAAACTGCCCAACGAAGACGAGCAATACAAGGCATACCGGCGTGCGGTCGAGGGCATGCAGGGTTTGCCGGTCACCATTCGCACCGTTGATGTTGGTGCTGACAAGCCGCTTGATGAAAGCCTGCACGACGGAACTCACCTCAATCCGGCCCTGGGCCTGCGTGCGATCCGCTGGAGCCTGGCCGACCCGGCAATGTTTTTGACCCAGTTGCGCGCCATTTTGCGTGCTGCTGCGCATGGCCAGGTCCAGTTGCTGATCCCGATGCTGGTGCATGCCAGCGAGATTCGCCAGACCATGGCCTTGATTGACCATGCCCGCGTGCAGTTGGACAACCGGGGCGTGGCCTATGGCCCGGTCAAGGTCGGTGCCATGATCGAGATACCGGCGGCGGCGCTCACGCTCAAGGTGTTTCTCAAGTATTTTGATTTTCTCTCGATCGGCACCAACGACCTGATCCAGTACACGCTGGCGATTGACCGCGCTGACGAGTCGGTGTCGCACCTGTATGACCCGACCCATCCGGCCGTGCTGCGACTGGTGGCCAACACCATTGCCGAGGGCCGTGCCCAAGGCAAGCCAGTCAGCGTTTGCGGTGAAATGGCGGGTGACGTGAGCTTGACCAAATTGCTGCTGGGCATGGGCTTGCGCAGCTTTTCCATGCATCCGGCGCAAATCCAGGCGGTCAAACAGGAGGTTTTGCGGGCTGACACCGTCAAACTCACGCCCTGGGCCGAGTCGGTGATGGCAGAAGACGAACCTGGCCGACGGGTTGTCAAAGCCGGCTGACGCCATTTCCAAGCCATCCAGGTCGTGGTCAACCTGCCTTGCCTTGCGTTGGCAAGGTCAGTGCCAGGGTGTCTGGACACGCATGATCTGAGAACAACAATGAGCAATCAAGGCTCATGCAGCAATGGCTTGAGTCATTGCCTCAACCAGATCAGAACAACCGAAACAGCAACGGTATCAACAACGATGCCAACAGCACCTGCAGGCCAAGCGCCAGGCCGGCATACGCCCCGGCATCGGCATTGACCTGCAAGGCGCGCGCTGCGCCAATGCCGTGCGCAGCGGTGCCCAGTGCAAAACCCTGTGCGATCCAGCCCGCGCGGTCGCTGCCAATGCCGAGCAGGCCAAACAGGAATTTGCCGCTCAGTGCCCCTACCATGCCGGTCACCACGGCGAACACCGCAGCCAGCGCCGGAATGCCGCCAATCTTGTCGGCAATGCCCATGGCCACCGGCGCGGTGACTGATTTGGGTGCCAGCGACAGGACGACTTCGGCTGGCAGGCCGACCGCCCAGCCCAGTGCCATGGCCGAGCCGCTGGCCGCAATGCCGCCGACCAGCGCAGCCAGCAGCAAGGCACGCCAGCGCGCCAGCAGCTCGAAGCGGCGGTCCCACAGCGGCCAGGCCAGGGCGACAACGGCCGGCCCGAGCAAAAAGTGGATGAACTGCGCGCCTGAGAAATAGGTCGGATAGTCCACGCCGGTCACCGTCAGCAGGCTGGCCAGGGCCAGCACCGACCACAGCACCGGATTGGCCCATGAGGCCTGCGACAACCGGGCGTAAACCGCCTGCGCCAGCACATAAACAACCAGCGTTGCCGTCAGGCCAAACAACGGTGTGGCAGAAAGGTAAACCCAGAGTTCGACAAATTTAGGCATCGGGGGCACTTTTGAAAGACCGCAACACCAGCGCCGTCACCACCAGTCCGATCCAGGTGGACAGCACGATCACCGCCAGCATGCGCAGGCCGTATTGGCCGAGCAAGCCCAGGTGTGTCATGACACCAACGCCCACCGGCACGAACAGCAAGGACAAATGCGACAGCAAGAAGCCGGCGCAGGCCGCCACCGGTGCGCGCACCAGCGGCAGGCGCAAGCCCACCAACAACAGCAGCATGCCCAGCACCGGCCCGGGAAACGGCAGGGCCAGCCCGCGCGACAGCAGTTCACCCAATGACTGCATGGTCAAAAGCCATGCCAGCCCCCGTAAAGCAAGCATCTCGTGCTATTAAAAACGTGGCAATTCGGGGTGTTTGAGTTGCCCGCCACGCACCAGCATCTTGCCGTATTCGGCACAGCGCTGCAGCGTCGGGATGACCTTGCCGGGGTTGAGCAGGCCCAAGGGGTCAAAGGCCCGCTTGAGCCCAAACATCTGCTCGTTTTCTGCCCCGCTGAACTGCACGCACATGCTGTTGAGTTTTTCAATGCCAACGCCATGCTCGCCGGTCACGGTGCCACCCATCGCCACGCTGGTTTCCAGTATCTCGGCACCAAACTGCTCACAGCGGTGCAGTTGATCGGCATCGTTGGCATCAAACAGAATCAGCGGGTGCAGGTTGCCGTCGCCTGCGTGGAACACATTGGCGCAGCGCAACTGGTATTTTTTCTCCATCTCCGCAATGGCCAGCAGCAAATCGGCCAGGCGTTTGCGCGGAATGGTGCTGTCCATGCACATGTAGTCCGGGCTGATGCGCCCGGAAGCCGGAAAGGCATTTTTGCGTCCGCTCCAGAACTTCAGCCGCTCGGCCTCGTCGCGGCTGACGGCAATCGCGGTGGCACCGCAAGACCGCAGCACATCGCTCATGCGGCCAATTTCTTCTGCCACTTCTTCAGGCGTGCCGTCGCTTTCGCACAGCAAAATCGCCTCGGCGTTCAGGTCGTAACCCGCATGCACGTAGTCTTCCACCGCGGCCGTCATGGGTTTGTCCATCATTTCCAGCCCGGCCGGAATGATGCCTGCCGCAATCACGCTGGCCACCGCATCACCGGCCTTGCGGATGTCGTCAAAACTGGCCATGATGCAGCGCGCCAGTTGCGGTTTGGGGACCAGTTTGACGGTCACTTCTGAAATCACCAGCAGCATGCCCTCACTGCCAATCACCACACCCATCAAGTCGAGCCCGGGCGTGTCGAGCGCGTCAGAGCCCAGCGTGACAGCCTGCCCATCCATCGTGAAGCCCTTGATCTTGACGATGTTGTGCAGCGTCAAGCCATATTTCAGGCAATGCACACCGCCTGCGTTTTCTGCCACGTTGCCGCCAATGGTGCAGGCAATCTGGCTGCTCGGGTCGGGCGCGTAATACAGGCCCAGCGGTGCTGCGGCCTCGCTGATGGCCAGGTTGCGCACCCCGCATTGCACCGTCGCCGTGCGCGACAGCGCATCGACCTTGATGATTTTGTTGAACTTGGCCAGCGACAGCGTCACGCCCATGGCATGCGGCAACGCGCCACCCGACAGGCCGGTGCCAGCCCCGCGCGCCACCACCGGCACCCGCAAGGCATGGCAGCAGCGCAGCACCGCCTGCACCTGCGCGTTGGTCTCGGGCAGCGCCACCACCAGCGGACGCTGGCGGTAGGCGGTCAGGCCGTCGCATTCATAGGGTGTCGTGTCTTCGCTGTTCCAGAGCAGCGCATGAGATGGCAAATCGGCCTGTAGCGCTTTCACTACTTGCGCTTGCAGCTCTGATCTTTGTAGCGTACTGGGCGACTCGGGGGACACGGTGGCGTTCATGGTTTCAATCCTGTGGCAGATGGCGTGGATGGCACTCTAAGCCAAATTGACCCGGCGCGGTGTGAAGAAACTTAAATGCTCTTTTGAAAACCGCTGACTGCATCGCTGAGCGCCGCCAGCACTGCCATATTGGTGGTCGGCGCTGTCGTGCTGGAACACATCGGTCACGGCTGCCCCAGGTATTGATCGACCTGATCCAGGATGCCTCAATTGGGCGGGTAGCGCCTTCACCCCACGGGTGCACGCCATCGATGCTGAAAAAGCCAATACGCATGAGGACTTACAGATGAAAGCAAGCGCCCAACTGAAAAGTCCAGGATGAAGCGCCAGCAGCCTCTCAGACCTATCGCACATCGGTTGCGCGCCGCCTGCAGCGGTCTCGCTGGAGACGATTCCCGCCCTCGATGTCATAGGTAAAAATGGCTGCTAGCCCCAGTGGGGCGTGCGCCGATAGCTAGCTATTCAGTAGTAATGTGGGCTACCCACGAAACCGTTTGCGGGTCAGTGCCAGCGCTATCCAGAAGCCCGCCACGGCAAAACTCGCCAGCACCAGCACCGGTCGCAGCCATTGGGTTGGCCATTGGTCCATGAACAGCGGGCGCACCAGATCGACCGCATTGGTCAGCGGCAGCCATTGCGAGATGGCGCGCACGACTGGTGGCAGTTGCTCCAGCGGAAAAAAAATGCCGCTGAGGAACATCATCGGTGTCAAGAACAGCGTGAAGTAGTAGGTGAAAAAGTCATAGCCCTTGGCCAGCGCGTTGAAGATCAGCGCCACGCAACTGAAAGTGATGCCGACCCCGAGCAGCACCGGCCAGGCAATCAGCAGCTTTGGTGAGTAGCTGATGCCCAACGCCAGCATCACGCCCAGAATGGCGGTCACGGTAAACAGCGACTTGAAGGCGGCCCACAGCATCTCGGCGAGCACGATGTTGTCCAGGTTGACCGGCGCGTTCATGATGCCGTCCCACGTTTTCTGCACATGCATGCGACTGAATGCCGAGTACAGTGCCTCAAAACTCGCCGCGTTCATGGCGCTCATGCAGATCGAGCCGCTGGCCAGAAACAGGATGTAGGGCACCTGGGTGCCGTTGACCGTGACCTGCCCGACCAACGCGCCCATGCCGTAGCCAAAAGCCACCAGCCACATCAGCGGCTCGGCGATGTTGCCGACCAGGCTGGGAATGGCCAGCTTGCGCCAGACCAGCAGGTTGCGCAGAAAAACCGGCCACCAGCGCCCGGATATCTCGGGTGCGCGCCAGATTGACGGGTTCAGGGGGTTGTTGTCAGGGCTACTCATGCGTCCTCCCGGATTTGACGGCCGGTCAGTTTAAGGAACAGGTCTTCCAGATTGGCCGGTCGGTGCAGCGTGCGCAATTGCGGGTTGGACTCCAGCGCCGCCAGCAGCGGTTTGGCATCAGCAGTGTAGAAAAACACCGTTTCACCGCTGACCTCGACCCGTGCCGCCAGGGTTTTGAGGGGCGAATCAATCAACGCCAGCGCGCCGCTGCCAAAAACCTCAACCACATCAGGTTCCAGATACTGCCTGATCAGGTCACGGGGTGCCCCTTCGGCAATTTTGCGGCCATGGTCCACCACCAACAGGCGGTGGCAAAGGCGCTCCGCTTCGTCCATGAAGTGGGTGGTCAGCAAGATCGACTTGCCTTCTTGCAACAGCAACTGCAGCCGCTCCCACATCAGGTGCCTGGCCTGCGGATCCAGCCCGGTGGTCGGCTCGTCAAGCAGCAGCAGGCGCGGGTTGTTCACCAGTGCGCGTGCCAGACTGAGTCGGCGCTTCATGCCGCCCGACAATTCGCCCGGCTTTGCGTCGGCCTTGCTGGTGAGTGATGCGAACTCCAGCAACGATGGAATACGTTCCTTGATGAGTGCTTTCTTCATGCCAAAGTAGCGGCCATAGACCAGCAGGTTCTCGGCGCAACTGAAGTCCGGGTCGAGCGTGTCCATCTGGCTGACCACACCGAGTTGCGCCTTGATGGCCAGCGAGTCCTTCGGCATGGACAGGCCAAAAGCCGTGACGCTGCCAGCGTCGGGTACCGCCAGCCCCAGGCACATGCGGATGGTGGTGGTCTTGCCGGCACCATTGGGGCCGATCACGCCCAGGCATTCGCCCGGCGCGATCTCGAACGACATGTCACTGACCACCGTGGCTTCGCCATAGCGCTTGACCAGGCCTTGTACTGAAAAGATGGATTCACTCATGGGTGAATTGTCACCCAGCCGCCGCCGCCTCAGGCCGCACTCGGGTTTACCGCGCAAGCAGGTTCTGGCCGCGCTTGCCAAATTCTGCACGTCACAATTAGTTTGATAGCACTCAGCGCAATGCCATCAAGCGCTGGAGCCCTTTTTTATCATTGAGAATCTGGGTCATGGCCAGCCCCTGGTGGTGCTGGTGGGCAGCGGGCGCTGCCACTTGCCCTGCATCCCTAAAATGAGGCCTCTTATCCCCAACCCTGTTCGGACGCGGCAACGCCTAAACCCATGACAACTATTGGCACACCCCGGTCTCCCAATGCAACCAAAGTCATGCTGCTGGGCAGCGGCGAACTCGGCAAAGAGGTGCTGATTGCACTGCAGCGCCTGGGTGTCGAAACGATTGCGGTTGATCGCTACGACCATGCACCGGGGCACCAGGTGGCGCACCACGCCCGCACCATCACCATGAGCGACCCTGGCATGTTGCGTGCGCTGATCGAAGCCGACCAGCCCGACCTGGTGGTGCCCGAGATTGAGGCCATTGCCACCCCGATGCTTGAAGTGCTGGAAGCCACTGGTGTCGTGCGGGTGGTGCCGACTGCCCGCGCCGCGCGCCTGACGATGGATCGCGAAGGCATCCGTCGCCTGGCCGCCGAAGAGCTTGGCTTGCCAACCAGCCGCTACCGGTTTTGCGATTCGCTGGCCGAACTGCAGGCGGCCATTGATGGCAGCATTGCCGCGCCGGGCATTGGCTACCCCTGCATCGTCAAGCCGGTGATGAGCAGCTCGGGCAAAGGCCAAAGCAAGATCAGCGGCCCGGCCGGTGTGGCAAAGGCCTGGGATGATGCGATGGCGGGCGGGCGGGTCAGCCACGGTCGCGTCATCGTCGAGGGGTTCATTGACTTTGACTATGAGATCACCCTGCTGACGGTGCGGGCCAAGGGTGCCGACGGCTCAATTGAGACGCACTTTTGCCAGCCGATTGGCCACATTCAGGTCAACGGCGACTATGTGGAAAGCTGGCAGCCGCAGCCGATGCACCCGCAAGCGCTGCAACAGGCCCGGCACATCGCCAGGACGGTGACAGATAACCTTGGCATTGGCTCGGACGGCCAGCCTTCGGGTCTGGGTTTGTTTGGCGTGGAGCTGTTCGTCAAGGGCAATCAGGTCTGGTTCAGTGAAGTGTCGCCGCGCCCGCATGACACCGGCCTGGTGACCCTCACCACACAGGTGCAGAGCGAATTTGAGCTGCATGCCCGCGCCATTTTGGGCTTGCCGGTCAACACCGCGCTGCGCACACCTGGTGCCAGTGCGGTGATTTATGGTGGCATTGACGCAACCGGGATTGTGTTTGACGGCGTTGACGAGGCGCTGCGGGTGCCCAATTCAGATTTGCGCCTGTTTGGCAAGCCAGAGAGTTTTGTCAAGCGCCGCATGGGCGTGGCGCTGGCGTTTGATGCCGATGTGGCTGTGGCCCGGGTCAACGCAAAGCTGAGCGCGTCGTGCATAAAGCCACGCGCAAGCTGATTCTAAAAAGATCAAAAACAATAGCTGCCAGCGCAATAAACATAAGGGCTACAGGCGATTTTTGCATTATTTCTGGCAAGCAGGTCTAGCGCCGCAGCCGGATGCGGGTGCAGCCACAACCCGCCATCTGAAGATAGACCAAGGATCAACATGCAGGATGACGTGCGAGCAGTTAGTTTGTCTGAGAGAAACCAGAGCCTGGATGCCCTCAGGGGGCTGGCCGCGTCGCTGGTGCTGGTAGCGCATGCCAGCCAGGCGTATGCGCCGGTGGCGCGCCAACATGGCCATGACACCTGGCTTGGCGATGCCACGCTGGGCATCGACATCGGGCGTACCGGGGTTGTGCTGTTTTTCCTGATCAGCGGCTTTACGGTGGCCAACAGCCTGCGCCAGAGCTCAGGCGGCGTTGACGGCTTTGCGGTTCGGCGGTTTTTTCGGCTCTATCCGCTGTTTTGGCTTTCAGTGCTGCTCAGTGTGGTTTTCTTCCAGTCAGCGCCAAAGCTTGATTGGTTGGCGGTTGCCGCCAACCTGACCATGCTGCCCGAACTGTTTGGCATTGCGCAGATGCAAGGTGTTTACTGGACGCTGGAAACCGAACTCATCTCCTATGCGATTGCCGCGCTGCTGCTTGCCGCTGGCTGGTTCAATGACGCGCGAAAGCTGGCTGTTATCTGCGGCGTTTTGCTGATGGTTTTTGCGCTGATGATGTTTGAGGTGCTGCCGTCAGCCCGGATTCTGCAGTGGCAGATGTTGCCCCATAACCTGGCAATCATCCTGTGGGGAAGCCTGTTTCACCTGACCCACGGCGCGCAAAAGATCGGCACACCGCCGCCCGGCGAACGTGCGCTGCGCCGCATCACGCTGCTGACGGCGATATTGCTGATTAGTCCTTCGTGCTACGCATTGTTGCAATACGCCATGCACGGCAAGCCAGAGCACCTGCGCTGGGGGTTTGCCTATCCGTTTGCGTTCGCGCTCTTTCTGCTCACCTTTTTCTGGATCAAGAAGGTGCCACACTGGCTGGTCTGGCTCGGGCAGATCAGCTATTCAAGCTATTTGCTGCATGTTTTTGTCATCTCGCTGTTGCTCGAACTGCTGCAAAAAAGCAGCCTGGCAGTGGGCTGGGTCGGCGTGCCGCTGTTTGTCCTGATGTCCTTGCTGGCCACAACGGCAGTTGCCAATCTGTCTTTTGTCGTGCTTGAAAAGCCCGCGATGCGCTGGGGCAAAGCGCTGGCCCGCCGGTGTCGCTGATAGTCGGCCTCGACACCGTCGTCAGCAGCGCCACGAAGCCCAACCACGTCGTGGCGCAAGTCATTGAGGTTGATGCAAGCTGCGGCGAGCCAGATTGGGATCGGCATCCGCCTCGCGTGACCGGGAAGAGGCTCGGCTGGCCGGACTCCGAGGTCATGCCTGAGCGCAAGATCGGTCAGATGCTCAGCCGACATGTTCCATGTGATGCTCAAGATAGTGCTTGAGCACACTCTTTAGCACGGCGGCGTGCTGCAGATCGCCTTTCATCTGCGCGATCACGATATCGTCCTGAATCATGCGTTTGATGCGCTTCTTGCCATCAGGCGTATGCACCAGATAGCTGCCAAGTTCGATGGCAAGTATCTCGGAAAACCCCTCGTGTTCAGAGATGGCGAGAATCTCTTCCTCGGTCAGGTCTGACATGTCTATGCAGTCTTGCATGGTCAAAAACATGGCACTTGCTCCTTGGTTAAGTTGAACTTACGATGGTCTGTGGCACGGCCGTGGGTCTGGCGAAGGTGCCTGTTGCTAATGGTAAACAGGCTTTCATTGCTTGACAAATCATATTTGTACAGCCGGCGAAGGCGGGTCGTCAAAGCTTGACCCGAGCGGTTTTACTGAAACGCTACTTCGACAAAACTGCGCAGCTTGCGGCTGTGAAGCTGATCAACACCCTGATCGCGCAGCAATTCCAGCGCCCGTATGCCAATGCGCAAATGCTGATCGACCCGCTCACGGTAAAAGTGATTGGCCATGCCGGGCAGTTTGATATCGCCGTGCAGCGGCTTGTCGCTGACACACAGCAAGGTGCCATAGGGCACGCGAAATCTGAAACCATTGGCAGCAATCGTCGCCGATTCCATGTCCAGCGCAATCGCACGGCTTTGGCTGAAGCGGCGCTGCGGGCCGTTGTCGGGCAACAGCTCCCAGTTGCGGTTGTCGGTGCTGGCCACGGTGCCGGTGCGCATGATGCTCTTGAGTTCATGGCCTTTGAGCCGGGTGACTTCGGACACCGAGGCTTCGAGCGCCACCTGGATTTCGGCCAGCGCCGGAATCGGCACCCACAGCGGCAAATCTTCGTCGAGCACATGGTCCTCGCGCACATAGCCGTGCGCGAGCACATAGTCGCCCAGACTTTGCGTGTTGCGCAGGCCGGCGCAGTGCCCGAGCATCAGCCAGGCATGCGGGCGCAGCACGGCGATGTGGTCGGTGATGGTCTTGGCATTGGCCGGGCCAACGCCGATGTTCACCAGGGTGATGCCGCTGCGGTT
>DAOSLL010000032.1:0-14286 GCA_035368905.1 Rhodoferax sp. | reverse complement strand
CCGTAGACAGAACGCGGAACCAAATTTAGCGTGGGTTTCATTGGGGAAACTCGGCCTTTTGGGGAAAGAACTTCAGGCTAAAGACCGGCTAATGACTTCATTTGACACGTGTTAGCGATGGTTTGGCACCCGGATTCGAGCCCTGGCTTTGTGGGCTGGGTCTGGTGTCGGAATCGTTGTCCAAATCGCCACCCTCGATGTCGCCATTTAAACCCAGTTTCTTTTGCGCCAGCGCCAAAGATACGGCAGGGCGTGGCTCTGTTTCTTTGCGACTTGACCGATTCTGTTCAGAACGATCAACCATCGGAAACGCCATTCCCTGCCCATTTTCACGCGCGAAGATCGCGCTGATCCGATCCATTGGAACCATGATGTCGCGAACTGCGCCCGAAAATCGGGCCTTGAACTCAAGGTACTCATTGCCCATGCTTAGAGCAGTGGTCGCGTCAAAACCGATGTTCAAAACGATCTCATCGTCCTTGACATATTCCCGTGGCACTTGCACAGAGTTGTCAACTGCAACGGTGATGTACGGAGTTAAACCATTGTCACAGCACCACTCATGCAAAGCACGAATGAGATAAGGGCGCGTTGAGGTAGCCTCAGGTTTTTGATTAACTGACATAGATCAAGCCACCTATTTACGCATCACTTTTTCAGAAGGCGTCAGCGCTTCAATGTACGCTGGGCGAGAAAAAATCCGCTCTGCATATTTGAGCAAGGGAGCCGCATTTTTACTAAGTTCGATGCCGTAATAATCCAGCCGCCACAGCAAAGGCGCAATAGCCACGTCCAGCATCGAAAATCCGTCGCCCAGCATGAACTTGTTCTTGAGGAAAACCGGGGCCAACTGGGTGAGTCGGTCTCGGATATGCGCCCGCGCCTTTTCCACGGCTTTTTCATTGGACTTGGCAGTACGCGACTCCAAGGTTGACACATGCGCGAACAGCTCTTTTTCAAAATTGAGCAAAAACAACCTTACCCGTGCCCGATCCACAGGATCGCCCGGCATTAACTGGGGATGTGGAAAGCGTTCGTCAATGTACTCATTGATGATATTAGACTCGTACAAGATCAAATCACGTTCGACCAGAATAGGCACTTGACCATACGGATTCATCACGTTGATATCTTCGGGTTTGTTATAAAGATCAACATCCCGAATTTCAAAATCCATGCCTTTTTCGAACAACACGAAACGACAGCGATGGGAAAATGGACAAGTTGTGCCCGAGTAAAGCACCATCATGGTGGAGGCTCCTAAAAAATAAAAGAGCGGGAGGCCGTTAAGCATCCCACTCTGAAGAATCTGCACCGTACCAGAGGTCGTGCAGATCAATGAACCCAGTTACTTGATGTCTTTCCAATATGCAGCATTGAGCCGCCAAGTCAGAAAAGTCAAACCTGCCAAAAACACCAAAACCCACATGCCAATGGTTTTCCGCGCCGTTTGGGCTGGCTCAGCCATCCACTGCAAGTAATTCACAAGATCGCCCATGGTCTGATCATACTGAGCAGGTGTCATTGTGGACTGCATTTCCCAAAGCACATGTGGCATGGCTACATTCGGGAACACATGATTGTTCCAACCCGTTGGTTTGGTCTCGTCTTTGTAGAACCCACGCATGTACGAGTAGAGATAGTCGGTACCTGTGCCGCCAGCACCAGCACGGGATCGCGCGATCACCGTGAGATCAGGCGGATTCACCCCAAACCAAGCCTTGGCCTGCTGCGGATCGATGGCCGCCTTCATGGTTTCACCAAGCTTCCCATTGGTAACCAGCAGGTTGTCCCTGATCTGCTCCGATGTCAAGCCGATGTCTTGCAAGCGGTTGAAGCGCATGAACGCCGCTGAATGGCAATTCAGGCAATAGTTGACAAATGTCTTGGCACCGCTTTGCAACGCTGCCATGTCCTTGATCTTGTCCGGTGCCTTGTCCCAGGCCGGGCCTGCCACATTGGCTTGCACTGAGGCCGTCAGGCCCAGGGCCAAAATCAAAGCGAGAACGATTTTTTGCGTGAAACCCATGGTTTTCATGTTTTATGCTCCTGCTCAATGCGCCGTGAAGGTAACGCGACTGGGCACTGTTTTAAAGGTACCAAGACGACTCCACCAGGGCATCAGGATAAAAAAGCCGAAGTAGAACAAGGTGCCTGCCTGAGAAATACGGCCGGCAATGACCGACACCGGTTGTGTTCCCAGATAGCCGATGACAAAGAAGTTGATGACAAAAACGGCGTATAGGTATTTATGCCAATCCGGACGGTAGCGAATAGACTTGACCGGGCTGTTGTCCAACCACGGCAGGAAAAACAGAATAACAACACCACCGCCCATCGCCACCACACCCCAGAATTTGGCATCAATGGCCATCATCAATGCGGCAATCACGACTGCACCACCCACGATCAAGCCCTTGAAAAGCGCGGGCATCTTGATCTTGGCTACTGCCAGCACCGCGCCGATGATCACACAGGCAATCAGCACGTACATCATTTCGGTCGTCACGGCACGCAGCAGGGTGTAGAACGGTGTGAAGTACCACACCGGTGCGATGTGCAACGGGGTCTGGAATGGATCGGCCGGAATGAAATTGTTGTATTCAAGGAAATAGCCACCCATCTCAGGCGCAAAAAACACTACCGCGCTGAAGACAAACAGGAAGACACTGACACCAAACACATCATGTACAGAGTAGTACGGATGGAATGGAATGCCGTCGAGCGGAATGCCTTTGGCATCTTTGCTTGCCTTGATTTCAACACCGTCAGGGTTATTGGAGCCGACCTCATGCAAAGCAATGATGTGCGCAACCACCAAACCCAACAAGACCAACGGCACCGCAATCACGTGGAAGCTAAAGAAGCGGTTCAGTGTGGCATCACCCACCACAAAGTCGCCACGGATCAGCAAGGCGAGATCTGGTCCAATGAAGGGAATGGCAGAAAACAAATTCACGATCACCTGCGCGCCCCAGTAACTCATCTGGCCCCAAGGCAACAGGTAGCCCATGAAGGCTTCGGCCATCAGGGCCAAAAAGATGCCACAACCAAAAAGCCAGATCAGCTCACGTGGTTTTCGGTAGCTGCCATACATCAACCCCCGAAACATGTGCAGGTACACGACCACAAAAAAAGCCGAGGCACCGGTGGAGTGCATGTAGCGGATCAGCCAGCCCCAGGGCACGTCACGCATGATGTACTCGACTGATGCAAAAGCCACAGCAGCGTCTGGCTTGTAATGCATCACCAAGAAGATGCCGGTAACGATCTGGATCACCAGCACCAGCAGGGACAAAGAGCCAAAGATGTACCAGAAATTGAAGTTCTTTGGCGCGTAGTACTCGCTCATGTGCTCTTTGAAGAGCTTGGACAACGGAAACCGGTTGTCAACCCAGTTGAGTGCCTTTTGGCCCATCGGGGCATTCGGGGAAATTTCGTGAAATTCAGCCATGTCGTTCGTCCTTAGGCTTTCTTGTCTTCACCAATGAGCAATTTGGTGTCTGAGAGGTACATATGAGGCGGCACTTCAAGGTTATCCGGTGCTGGCTTGTTTTTATAGACACGCCCGGCCAGATCAAAGGTGGAGCCGTGACAGGGGCAGAAAAACCCACCTTGCCAATCGTCAGGCAACGACGGTTGCGGACCAGGCTTGAATTTGTCCGAAGGAGAACACCCGAGATGGGTACAAATACCGACAACTACCAGATACTCAGGCTTGCGGGAGCGGACCTCATTGCGGGCATACTCAGGAGCCTGCTCGGCCGGCTTGCGCTCGGACTTTGGATCTGCCAACTGGTCGTTGAGTTTTGGCAATGCGGCAAGTTGCTCAGGCGTTCGCCGGACAATCCAAACTGGCTTGCCGCGCCACTCCACCGTCATTTTTTCGCCAGGCACGAGAGCCGAAATATCAGCTTCGACAGCCGCTCCTGCGGCCTTGGCCTTTTCGGACGGCAAAAAAGAGCTGACAAAAGGGACGACTGCTGCGACACCGCCAACGGCACCAGCGCAACCGGACGCAATCAGCCATGTCCGTTTGCTGGCGTCATTTAGGTTGCTTTCGGCAAAAGCTTCACTCATGGGAATCCTCAATGATAAAGACCACAATAGATAACAGCTTTTGATTGTAACTGAGCCACTTTGTCGCGAAGCTGACCACTTTTCAGGTTTGGCAAGCAGGTTTTGCCAGGTCCGTGACCCATTTACGCGATACTCTGCGCGTTTTAACCAACTCAGAAAGGAAAAACTATGGGAATGATGACTGAATTCAAAGAGTTTGCAGTCAAGGGCAATGTGATGGACCTTGCCGTGGGCGTGATCATTGGTGGCGCTTTCGGCAAAATTGTTGAGTCTGTGGTCGGCGATATGGTGATGCCTATCGTCGGGGCCATCATAGGCAAGCTTGATTTTTCCAATCTGTTCATCGCTCTCGGGCAGATTCCAGAAGGGACGGCAAGGACGCTGGCCGATTTGAAAAAGGCTGGCGTGCCGGTTTTTGCCTATGGCAACTTCATCACTGTGGCAGTCAATTTTGCGATTTTGGCTTTCATCATTTTCATGATGGTCAAACAAATCAACCGGTTGAAAAAACAAGCGCCTGCCGAGCCAGAAGCAGCCCCTGCAACGCCTGAAGACGTCGTGCTGCTGCGTGAAATACGCGATAGCCTGAAGAAATAGTGCTACCTTATTTGTAGCTGTATGTGCTTTATTGACAGGGGCTGCAGGCCGATTTAGTCAACTTTTTGCCAACTGTCGCGCGACCCGGATGGCTTCGATCAAACTTGAAGCATCCGCTTGACCTGTGCCGGCAATTTCGAACGCTGTCCCATGGTCGGGACTGGTGCGAACCAGTGGCAGGCCGAGTGTCACATTCACCCCTTTTTCCACGCCCAGGTACTTTACCGGGATCAAGCCCTGGTCGTGGTACATCGCCAGCACCACGTCAAATTCGGCTGGCTGCCCGCCCTTTGCGCGAGCCCGCATGAACACCGTGTCAGGGGCCAGCGGTTCGCTGACCTGCAGACCTTGCCGACGTGCTGCCGCGATGGCAGGACCAATGATGTCCCGTTCTTCAGAGCCAAACAAACCACCTTCGCCCGCATGCGGATTGAGTCCTGCGACCCCAATACGTGGCGCGCGTCCCAGCATGGCAGAAAGTGATTGGTGGGTAATCAACAGGGTTTGCAGCACATTGTCAAAAGTGACGGCCGCGAGCGCATCGCGCAAGGACAGGTGAATACTGACCAGCACCACCCGCAGTTCGTCATTGGCCAACATCATTCGCACCGGTAACTGCGCTGTGGTTTGCTGTGTATGGGCTGCTGCCAGCGCCTGCAACATTTCAGTGTGACCAGGAAACGCGCTGTACGGTGCGCCAGCCAATGACAGGGCCGCCTTGTTCAACGGCGCTGTCACCAACGCCGCCACTTCACCTTGCAGCGCAGCATTGGCGGCCCACACCACGCAGTCGCCTGCCATTCGGCCAGCCCGCGCTGCCAGGCGACCGAAAGGTACTGGGTCTTGTGCTTCGGCGGCGCTTGACGACCCAATTTGCAGCAAGGGAATGCAACGCGGCGGGCAGTTCAAGGCCTCTTGTGCGTTGCTCAGCAGGGCCACCGGCATGGCCACAGAATCACCCGCCACTATCTGGGCTGCGCGGCGCAGGGTGGCCAGGTCGCCTGCCACAAAGCAACCCAGGGTCTGCGCCGGGGCATCCCGGTAGGCCTTGACGATGATCTCGGGGCCGATACCAGCGGGGTCGCCCTGGGTGATGGCAATTGGCAATGTGGTGTGAGTGGTCATGTGAGTTGCTCTCGTTTGGCAATCAAGCCGGGTTGTCAATGTCGATGAATGCATGCTGCAGGCCGAATTGTGTCGCCACATGCGCGGCCACTGCGGGCGCGCCATAACGCTCGGAAGCATGGTGACCGCAGGCGAGATAGACCACACCGCATTCGCGTGCCAGGTGGGCCTGCGGCTCCGAAATCTCACCGGTGATGAAGGCATCCGCCCCGGCGGCTATCGCTGCCTCAAAATAGCTTTGCGCTCCGCCACTGCACCAAGCTATTTTTTTTATAGCTGTCTGCGCAGTATCTACAAGGGCTACAGGCCGATTTAGTACTGATTTCAAGTGCTCTGCCAGCGCTTGGGCGCTAGCGAACGCCTGACCGTCTGCCCGTTCACCCATGAAGCACAGGTCTTGCTCGCCAAAGCGCGAGCGGCTCACCAACCCGATTTTCAAGCCAAATTGTGCGTTATTGCCGAGTTCAGGGTGCGCATCCAGCGGCAAGTGATAAGCAAACAGGTTGATGTCATGCGCCAGCAGCAAGGCTAGGCGCTGTTTCATCCAGCCAGTGACACGACCGTCCTGACCGCGCCAGAACAAACCATGGTGGACAAAAATGGTATCAGCCTGCGCCGCAATAGCGGCCTCAATCAGGGCCCGGCTGGCCGTGACACCAGAGACCATCTTTCGCACCCGGTCAACACCTTCGACCTGCAGGCCGTTGGGTGCGTAGTCTTTAAAGCGCTCGGGCTGCAACAAGCCATCAAAAGCACGCAACAGTTCACCACGGGTTGTCATAGGCCACCACTTTCCAGCAAAGTGAGCCATGATAAGTGCGCTTGCAAGCGGCCATTGACCAAATGCAAGGCATCACCCTTGTACCCAAGCCAATCGAAGCTGACAAACCATGCCCGAATCAAGTCTTCGGGCAAGCTGGCATCACTTCAGAATCGCAATCGCAGCCAAGCCCGGCAGCGACCCAGCGTCTGGCCCAACGCACCAAAGCCCACGCCAGCGCGGGTGACAAAAACTGCAGGCAGCGCGGCAATCGGTCCTGCAGCACATCACTCGGCCGGGTGATGGCACCGCAACGGTATAGCCGCAGGTCTGGCTGCCAGCGCAGGGCCAGGCAGGCACCGGTTCGACGCCCGGAGAGCACAACCCCCAGCGGACAGGGTTCCAGCAGACAACAGACACCGCAGCCATTGCAGGGTGCACCCAGCACAGGTTTGGCTGGTGCCTGGGCAAAAATATGGACGATGGTTTGCGTACTGGGCATTGAAATAAGCGGTGCACCTACAATTTATCCACACAGTTTGCTCCCGGATTGATGGCCAGGTCGCGCCAGCAACCTAGCAAACTGACTGCAATCAAGCCCATTCCCAACGCCGGACTTGCCTCCGCTATTGTCCATGAAACGTTTTTGGTTATTGTTTTCCCAGTCGGTCACGGTGCTGCTGGCCGCCTACTTTGTGGTGGCCACGCTTAAACCTGGCTGGCTCAATCAGCGCACGGGTTCAGCCGGTGCAGTGGCCGTCATTGAGTCGCCGGCAACGGTTGCCACCGCAGCGCCGCCCGGCAGTTTTCGGCTGGCGGCGCAAAAGTCCTCGTCTGCCGTCGTCAGCATCAACACCAGCAAGACTGCCCGACAGGGTCCACACAGTAATGACCCATGGTTCAAGTTCTTTTTTGGCGAGCAAAATAATCAGCCCCAAGTGGGTTTGGGCAGCGGCGTGATAGTCAGCGACGCAGGCTATATCCTGACCAATAACCACGTGGTCGAAAACGCTGATGAAATTGAGGTCATCCTCAACGACAGCCGACGTGCACCGGCCAAAGTCATTGGCACCGACCCCGATTCGGACCTGGCGGTACTGAAAATTGAACTGGACCGACTACCGGTGATTGTGCTGGGCAACTCCAATGCACTACAGGTGGGTGACCAAGTGCTGGCCATCGGCAACCCGTTTGGTGTCGGCCAAACCGTCACCAGCGGCATCGTCAGCGCGCTCGGGCGCAACCAGTTGGGCATCAACACCTTCGAAAACTTCATTCAGACCGATGCCGCCATCAACCCCGGCAACTCGGGCGGTGCGCTGGTCGATACCAACGGCAACCTGCTGGGCATCAACACGGCAATTTATTCGCGCTCTGGTGGCAGCATGGGGATTGGTTTCGCCATTCCGGTATCAACCGCCAAAATGGTGCTGGAAGGCATCATCAAGGACGGACAGGTCACGCGCGGCTGGATTGGCGTGGAGCCCAATGAACTGACTCAGGAACTGGCCCAGACATTTGGCGTGGCGACCCGGCAGGGGGTCATCATCACTGGTGTGCTGCAAAACGGGCCAGCCGCCTCAGGAGGCATGAAACCCGGTGATGTTGTTACCCGCGTGGCCAACCAGGATATCCACAACGTGCCTGATTTACTGACCGCTGTTTCGGCTTTGAAGCCCGGAACTGCGGTTGTGTTTGAGGTGCTGCGCACTTCTGGCAAAGTTGCCTTGCAAATTGCGCCGGGCGTTCGCCCTAAACCACGCCAGCCCGCCCAATAAGCGATCAGCGCGACGAGGTTGTCGCGGCTTCGTCGGGTGCCTTGGTATGCCGGATGAAAATCTGAGCCGCCCAGATGCCGACTTCATACAGCAGGCACATGGGAATGGCCAATGCCAGTTGCGACACCACATCGGGCGGCGTCACGATGGCCGCAATGATGAACGCCAGCACGACAAAATAACCGCGAAACTCTTTCAACTTTTCGATGCTGAAAATGCCCATGCGCGCCAGCACCACCACCACCACCGGCACTTCAAACGCCATGCCAAAAGCCAGAAACATTGACAGCACAAAACTCAAATAGGCTTCAATGTCGGGGGACGCGGTAATGCTCTTGGGCGCGAAACTCTGGATAAAGGCAAAAACCCGGCCAAACACAAAAAAGTAGCAAAACGCAATACCGATAAAGAACAGTAAGGTACTGGAAATCACCAGCGGCAAAACCAGTTTCTTTTCGTGCGAATACAAGCCCGGTGCGACAAACGCCCACAACTGGTACAGCACAAGGGGCAGTGCAATCAGGAAAGCCGCCATCAACAGCACCTTGAGAGGCACCATAAAAGGTGAAATGACCGAGGTCGCAATCAGCGTTGAGCCGGCTGGCAAGTGGGCCACCAAGGGTGCCGCCATCAGGTCATACAGCGCGGACGGCCCCGGATAGGCCGCCAGGGCAATCGCCACCACCACGATGGCAATGCTTGCCTTGACCAAGCGATCACGCAGCTCCACGAGGTGCTGCACGAAGGGCTGCTCGGTGCCGGCCAGTTCGTCGTCTTTTTTGGGGGAATCTGCCATCAATGAAACCTGGTTGGGCGAAAACGCGCGACCCGCGCGGCCCCCGACTGGGCGTGCATGCGCACACCGGCACGGGCCTTATACCAATTGGGCACCGCCGTCTGCTTGAGCCGCCAGTTCTTTTTGGGGTGCCGGTATTCAGGCACCGAGTCAGGCACGTCAAGCCCGGAACTGCTTTCGGTCGCGATGTCAGTGGCTTGTGCCCAGGATTTCTCAAGATCGGCAACACCAGACTGCATCGACTGGTTCACATCCCTGGCCGCGCTTTCCACCGTTTCCTTCATCTTCTTGAGTTCATCAAGTTCCATCGAGCGGCTGACCTCGGCCTTCACATCGGCCACATAGCGCTGCGCCTTGCCCAGCAAGGTGCCGACGGTGCGCGCCACGCGTGGCAGCTTTTCGGGGCCAATCACGATCAGCGCCACCGCACCAATCAACGCCAGTTTCGAGATACCCAGGTCAATCATGCAAGCCTTGCGCGACAGCAGACTGATTCATCAGGACTTTTGCTTGGCTTCAACGTCAATCGTGGTTTTGTCAGCCGCAGGCACGGCGCTGACCACCTGAGCGGGTGCGGCAGGCTTGTCCTCAGCAGGTGCTGTGCCGCCATCTCTCATGCCGTCCTTGAAGCCCTTAACGGCCCCGCCAAGGTCACTGCCGATGTTTTTAAGCTTCTTGGTGCCAAATACGATCACCACGATCACCAAAACAATCAACCAATGCCAAATCGAAAATGAACCCATTGCGGTCTCCTGAGAAGTTGCGCGAATTTTAAGCGGCAGGCTCCAGCACAACGCCGCATGAACCCAATTTAGCCCCGCAACCAGGGTCGGGGGCCACCCATGACGTGAATGTGCAGGTGGTGAATATCCTGTGCGCCGTCAGCGCCAGTGTTGCAGACCACCCGGAAGCCGCCTGCCGGATAGGGTCGGCAACCCGCTTGCAGCGCCAGTTTGGGCACCAGCACCATCATGCGCCCCATCATGGCCACGTGATCGTCAGTCAGCAGCGCCATCGACGCAATATGCGATTTCGGAATGATCATGAAATGCACCGGTGCCGAAGGGTGGATGTCATGAAAGGCGTAAAACTCATCGTCCTGATAGACCAATTTGGAAGGAATCTTGCCTGCTACGATTTTGCAGAACAGGCAATCTGGATCGGTCTGAGGCACTAGTTCGATCATGTTGAAAACTCCATGGGTCGGCCCTTGTTCATGCGCACCATGCCGGTCACGATGCGGTACAAAAACCAGATTGAAATGACCAGCCAGGCGATTGCGCCTGGAAAGTAAAGCAGCAAATACAGCGGAAACGTGACCAGGTACAACACACCCGCAATGATGACGGTGCGAATGCGCCACCTGAAGTGCGACGCGTGCCAAGTGCCGCGTGCGTCATCGCGTTTGACCAGATCGATCAGCAGCGCCGCGATCAGCAAGATCGGCCCGAATTGGCCGCCCGGTATCAGCGCACTGACCGCCACGATCAGGTGCAGCACATAGCTGATGGTGCCAATGGTGTTGAGCGCATTGATCTGTTGCAGGTCAACACCATCGACCGAGCCCGGTGAAGGGTCATGCTGACTGAAATCTTGGGTCATGGCAATGCTCCGTTGAGTGTTGCTTCACGTGCCTGCACCTTGCGCATGGCTTTTTCCTCGATGCCGCTGGTGCCGGCGCGGCGCTCCAGTTCGGCCAGCACGTCAGCCGGGCTCAAGCCGTAATGGGCCAGCGCCACCATGGTGTGAAACCACAGGTCGGCCACTTCATAGACAATTTTGGCCTTGTCGCCACCGTGGTCGGCATCCTTGGCGGCCATCACCACCTCGCAGGCTTCCTCGCCAATCTTTTTCAGGAACGCATCTGGCCCCTTGTGCAACAGGCGCGCGACATAACTGGCTTGCGGGTCGCCGCCACGGGCTGGCAGGCGGCTTTCGATCACGGCAGCAAGTGCGGCCAGTGAATCCATGGACGATGGGTTGGGTCTCATAACGCTCTTTGGTAAATGGTTTGTGGGTCTTTCAGTACCGGATCGACAGCTTTCCATGTGCCATTCTCATAGATACTGAAAAAACAACTGTGCCGACCGGTGTGGCAGGCAATACCCGGTGTGTGGCCAATTTGCGTGACTTTGAGCAACACCACATCGGCATCGCAGTCGATGCGGATTTCATGCACCGTCTGCACATGGCCGGACTCCTCGCCCTTGAACCAGAGTCTGTTGCGGGAGCGGCTGAAATACACCGCACGGCCCAGTTCCGCAGTCTTTTGCAGCGCCTGACGGTTCATCCAGGCAAACATCAGCACGTCGCCCGTGCCCTGCTCTTGTGCAATCACCGGCACCAAGCCTTGCGCGTCCCATTTAATCGCATCGAGAAAATTCATGGCGAAATTGTCGATGATTTGAAACACTACTATTTATATAGCTTCAACCGCAATGATACCAAGGGCTGGAGGCCATTTTCTTTGATAAGTACCTAACCGGACTGGGTGCGGCTGTGATTGGCTCAAACACGCACCGGTATGCCGCGCTCGGCCATGCGCGCCTTGGCTTGCGCCACGGTGAATTCGCCGTAGTGAAAAATGCTCGCGGCCAACACCGCATCGGCACCGCCCTGCTGAATGCCATCGGCAAGGTGATCAAGCGTGCCAACGCCGCCTGAGGCGATCACCGGCACGCCGACCGCATCGCTCACCGCGCGGGTCAGCGCCAGATCAAATCCGGCCTTGGTGCCATCGCGGTCCATGCTGGTGAGCAAAATCTCTCCCGCGCCAAACTCAGCCATTTGCCTGGCCCAGGTCAGTGCATCGAGCCCGGTGTTCTTGCGCCCACCGTGGCTGTACACGTCCCAGCCTGCGCCCATCGTCCGCCCGTTGACATCCAGCCGTAACGCATCGGCAGCAGTACGGCGCTTGGCATCAATCGCCACCACGATGCATTGGGCACCGTATTTGCGCGAGGCATCCTCAATGACATGAGGGTTGGCAATCGCCGCCGAATTGAAGCTGGTCTTGTCGGCCCCGGCGTTGAGCAGGCGACGCACGTCATCGACCGTGCGCACGCCACCGCCGACCGTCAGCGGAATAAACACCTGGCTGGCCACCGCTTCGATGATGTGCAAGATCAGGTCACGGTCGTCGCTGGTGGCGGTGATGTCGAGAAAGGTCAGTTCGTCGGCCCCCTGCTCGTTGTAACGCGCGGCGATCTCCACCGGGTCACCGGCATCGCGCAATTCGACAAAATTGATGCCTTTGACGACGCGGCCACCGGTCACGTCAAGACAGGGAATGATTCGTTTGGCTAACATGGTTTTTTTGACTGCTCAATGAGTAAATCGACATTGTGAAGGGCTTAAGGTGCAAAGCTGCTGCCGCCAATTCAGTTCCATGAACAGGTAACAGCTACTGCGTTGGCATCGGCATCGGCATCGGCATCGGCATCGGCATCGGCGATGGTCTGACCATCGCCCTGCAAACTTCCTGCCTCGGCACTGAACTGATCAAGGGCAACCCAGACCAGTATCGGCAATCGAACCAGCACTGACATTGACGGCATGGCAGTCCTTGTCATTTTGATGGGGGCAAAGCATGCCTGTAGTTGCTTTCAGGATTTTTGGAACGCATAAAGGGAGGTTCAGCGCGATTGCTAAACCGTGACCAAGGGTAAATACTGATCGCCCAGGCCCAGCGCCTTTTTCAATAGCAGCCAGTCAAAGCCTGGTCCTGGATCAAATTTTCGGCCCGGTGCCACATGTTCGTGACCAGCGATATGCAAAATTGGGTAGCGCTGCATGATGGCAGCGCAAAGGGTGACTAGCGCAACGTATTGCGCGCTTTCGAAAACATCGCCCTCCAGACCTTCAAGTTCAACACCAATGCTGTCGTCGTTGCAGTTGCTGCGGCCCCGGTAACTTGATAAGCCGGCATGCCAGGCCCGGTCGTTGCAACTGACAAATTGCCAAAGTTCACCGTCGCGGCGAATATAAAAATGCGCCGATACCGTGATGCCTGCAATGCGTTGGAAGTAGGGATGTGCCTGCCAGTCAAGCCGGTTGGTGAAAAGCTGCTGAACCTGGTCACCACCGTACTGACCCGGCGGCAGGCTGATCGAGTGAAGAACAATCAAATCAATGCTGGCCAGCGGCGGACGCGCTCCGTGGTTCTCAGAAGGCAACCGATTGGCCAATGTGTGCCAGCCGTCATGCCAGCAGGAGTTGTCTGGCGCGTGTTCAAATGGTTTCGTCGCACTCATCGCTGGCTTCGCCGTTTTGGGGGGATTCAATCTGCAATCGGGTGATACGGTAGCGCATCTGACGCAGACTCAATCCCAGTCTGGCGGCGGCGGCTGTGCGATTAAAGCCTGTTTCCTTCAGTGCTTGTTGCAAAATCTCACGCTCAAGTTTGTCCAGATGGCTTTGCAGATCGGCTGGAATTGGGGTGACGGGGTCTTGCGGGCCGACCGGCAAGGAGTTCACCAAACTGTTTGCCGCCATTGGAATGAGTTGTGATCGAACTTCGATTTGCACGCTACGGCCGTCGCCCAGGGCAACCGCCCGGTACAGCAGATTCTCCAGTTCGCGCACATTGCCGGGCATTGGCAGGTGCGAGAGTTCCTCAAGCACTGCATCCCCAAGGATGGGCACGGCAATACCAGATTCATCTGCGATCCGCGCCAACAAGGCAGCGCACAACTCGGGCAAGTCCTCGCTTCGTTCCCGCAAGGGTGCAATCACCATGTCAATGACGTTCAAACGGTAAAACAGGTCTTGCCGGAATTGACCATCCTGAACCTCTTGTGCCAGATTCTTATGGGTCGCGCTCACAATCCGCACATCGACCAGTTCCTCTTGCGTCGAACCCAGCGGTCGAATGCGCCGCTCCTGAATCGCACGCAACAACTTGGACTGCATGGCCAATGGCAAGTCACCGATCTCGTCAAGAAACAAGGTGCCACCCCTGGCGGCCTGAAAAAAGCCTTCGCGATCCTGCTGGGCACCGGTGTAGGCACCTTTTTTTACACCAAAGAACTCCGCCTCCAGAAGATTCTCGGGAATGGCGCCACAGTTCACGGCAACACATGGTCCTTAGGCGCGATGGCTGGTGGTATGGATCGCATCGGCGACCAGTTCTTTACCAGTACCTGACTCGC
>DAOSLL010000031.1:0-14310 GCA_035368905.1 Rhodoferax sp. | reverse complement strand
GTGGTGTTCGGCCAGGACAAGGCACTCGACATGTTGGCATCTTCTGTCAAGATGGCTCGCTCTGGCTTGGGCAAGGGTGATAAACCCATCGGGTCCTTTTTGTTCAGCGGTCCGACCGGTGTTGGCAAGACCGAAGCTGCCAAGCAGTTAGCCTACATCATGGGCATCGAACTGATCCGCTTTGACATGAGCGAGTACATGGAACAACACGCGGTGAGCCGCCTGATTGGTGCGCCACCTGGCTATGTGGGGTTTGATCAGGGTGGTTTGCTAACCGAAGCGATTACCAAGAAACCACACTGTGTGTTGCTGCTCGACGAAGTCGAAAAAGCCCATCCGGCGATTTTTAACGTGTTGCTGCAGGTAATGGACCATGGCACGCTGACCGACAACAATGGCCGCAAGGCAGATTTCCGCAATGTGATCATCATCATGACCACCAATGCGGGTGCCGAAACCATGAACAAGGCAACAATTGGCTTTACCAACCCGCGTGAGGCGGGCGACGAAATGGCCGACATCAAACGCCTGTTTACGCCTGAGTTCCGCAACCGGCTCGATGCCATCGTCAGCTTCAAGTCGCTCGATGAGAACGTGATTTTGCGCGTTGTCGACAAATTTCTGTTGCAACTCGAAAGTCAATTGGCCGATAAAAAAGTCGAAGTCACCTTCACTGACAAGTTGCGCTTGCATTTGGCGAAGAAAGGCTTCGATCCGCTAATGGGTGCGCGACCGATGCAAAGGCTGATTCAGGACACCATCCGCCGCGCGCTGGCCGACGAGCTTTTGTTCGGACGGCTGATCGATGGTGGCCGCTTGACCGTGGATCTCGATGACAAGGATGAAAGCAAGACAGACGTTTTGCTCACCATCACACCTTTGCCGAAGAAAGAGGGCAAGTCACGGCCAGAAGCACAGGAAGTGACGGCGAGCTGATCGCTTGCTTGCTGTCACTGTGCTGGGCAAAGCGAGACAGACTCGCTGGTCTTACGGATTAGTCGCGTTTGCTGTCACGGCTGCCTTGGTTGCTGGCTGTGCGAATGTGCCTGCACCCGGTCCACAGGCAACGTTGCCCCCAAAATCCGAAGCAGCGCCGCCCCTTGTCAGGAAACCACCCAGGCTGGGCTTGGTGCTGGGGGGTGGGGCAGCCAGGGGTTTTGCCCATATTGGCGTGATTCAGGTGCTAGAAGAGGCCGGGGTTCACCCCGACCTGGTGGTGGGCACTTCGGCGGGCAGTCTGGTGGCAGCGCTGTACGCCAGCGGCAAGAGTGGCCAGGATTTGCAGAAACTGGCATTGTCGATGGACGAAGCATCATTTTCCGATTGGCGATTGCCTTTGTTCAAGCCTGGTGTTTTAAGGGGCGAAGCTTTGGCCAGGTTTGTCAGCGCCAATCTCAAGAGCAGGCAAATTCAGGATTTGCCGATGCCTCTGGGTGTGGTGGCCACCGACTTGCGCAGCGGATTGGCGGTTTTGTTTCAGCGTGGTGACACCGCAACGGCGGTGCGCGCCTCAAGTGCCATTCCTGCGGTATTTCAACCAGTATCCATCGCGGGCAGAGACTACGTTGATGGTGGTCTGGTTTCGCCAGTACCGGTGAGTCATGCCAAAAAAATGGGTGCAGATCTGATAATTGCGGTCGATGTCTCGAGTGAGCCCGATGGCAAAGATGCCCAAGATACTTTCCAGGTGTTGATGCAGACATTTGCGATCATGGGCAAAAGCATCAGCGCCTTTGAGCTTCTGGGGGCAGATGTTGTCGTCAAACCTGTGATGACCGGGCTTACCAGTACAAGTTTCTCGACCCGGCTTGAGGCGATTCAATTCGGCAGGCAAGCCATGATGCGGCAACTGCCCGCGCTACGCCGACTGATGGACGCAAAAGCAAAAGGGCATCCTTGACAAAAAAAAGGGTTGGTCTTGCGACCAACCCTTAAGGGATCCCTGAACCTGAAGGTTTCGAAAGGACCCGAGGAGACAACCTGGGCAAGCCAGACGGCTTAAAACAAAAACGTTGACTAAGTATGTCAGGGTTTTCCCTCGATCTTTAGAGCCGCCTGCTTAAATTTTGGCTTGATTCTGATTTGTGTGTTATCCGATACAGATTACCGCTTTTTTGTTGCGGATTTGACAGCGGTTGTGGCGGTGTTGCTTGCCGCAGTAAAGTTGGCTTCTGCCACTTCTGTTGCTTGTTTCACTGCTTTTTGTACCGATTCCAGAGCGTTGCTGGCTGCGGCGACGACACTTTTCATGACGGCAACTGCTGTTTCTGATCCGGCTGGTGCATTTTTTGCTGTGGATTCGATCAGGTCGATTATTTTTTGTTGAGCTTCAGCGGCCTGGCCTTCGAATGTCTTGGTGAATTCGCTGGTGGTGCCGGTGGCGATTTCGTACAGATGGCGGCTGTATGCAGCAGTTTTTTCCGCCAACGGTTGCAGCAGTCCCGATTGCAGTGCCAAGAGTTCTTGCGCATCCTTGGCGCTGAGTAAGGCCATGGCATTTTCACCAGATTCCGCCAAAGCTGCCTTGGATGCACTCATGTTGAGTTCAACAATCTTCTCAACGCCTTCAAAGGCCTTGGCAGTCAAATTCAGCAGGGTTTCAATGTTTGCTTTTTGGGTGGCCAGGATTTGCTCTACAGTCATCATGATCAGTTCTCCATCAGTTAAAAGGTTATCTGCCCCGTCATTGCGCTGAATCCAGCTTATGTTGCAGTGCAGCATGAGCGAATTATAGAAACACTTTTTGTTGCATTGCAACATTTTTTGTAAAATTTTTGTAAGTGCCTTTTTTCTCCCCCAAGCCTCGATTTCTCTAACATGCGCTAACTGTTAGCCCTGAGAATGTCAGAACTGAACAACGACAACAGCGAAAGAGACAATCGATGGCCATCAACACCCTTTGTGCGCGAAAGTATCCGGACAAACCCAGCGACATCTATTTGTTTGCGACCTGCCTGGTAGATCAGTTCATACCGCAGGCTGGGCTTGACACCGTTCAATTGCTTGAGCGTGAAGGCATCCGGGTGCATTACCCGCAAGCACAAACCTGCTGCGGCCAACCGGCCCATAGCAGCGGCTACCCCGACGAGGCCCGCGCGGTGGCATTGCATCAGTTGAACCTGTTTGCCCAGCCGTGGCCGGTGGTGGTTCCGTCCGGTTCTTGCGGCTGCATGATCCGGCTGCATTACCCACATCTTTTTGCCGATGATCCGGTACTGCATGCCAAAGCGCTTGAATTGTCTGAACGGGTTTTTGAGTTGAGTGAGTTTCTTGTGCATGTCGTCAATTTCAGTCACGAAGACCTTGGGGAAGAATGCACGGTGGCGCTGCACACTTCTTGTCATGCACGCCGCCAGATGGGTTCCCACGAAACCAGCGCTGCACTTCTCGATACGCTGCGTCATGTCAAGGTGGTGGAGCAGGCACGCATTGATGAATGCTGCGGTTTTGGGGGCACGTTTTCGCTGTTGCACCCGGATATCTCGGAAGCCATCGTCACCGACAAGGTGACCAGCATTAAGGACAGCGGCGTGCAGCGCGTAGTGAGTGCCGACTGTGGCTGCCTGCTCAACATCATCGGGCGGTCAGCCAGACAAGATGAGATTGCCGCTTGTCAAGAGCCGTCTTTGACGGGACAACACCTTGCCAGCTTTTTGTGGCAGCGAACCAACCCAGGCACCGGAGTCAGGCCATGAGTCCGCGGGACCACATATTGGCGCGCTTGCGCGCCACCACCATGCCCAACATACCTGCGCTGCCGGATGTTGCTGGCTGGTTTGCCGGGCACAGCCGAACGGAAGACAGCGCGCAGCGGGTGACGCGGCTGCGTGCCGCCTTGATGGCCGTGAAGACAGAGCTGCATGACGTGACCGATGCCAACTGGGTGGCTGTTTTGTCGCAAATTGCCGCCAGCAAAGGACTGCGCCACCTATTGGTTGGTGCTGACAGCGCGGTTGCCGCTGAACTGGAAGCGAGCGCACCAAGTACACTGAAAATCGTGCGCTACGATCAGCCGGTAGATGCTTGGCAAGACCAGTTGTTTGACGACATTGATGCCTCTGTGACGCTGGCCCGCAGCGCCATAGCTGAGACAGGTAGCCTGATTTTGTGGCCCAGCCCGAGTGAACCCCGTTTGATGTCGCTGGTGCCGCCCTTGCATTTTGTGTTGCTGGATGTGAACACCATCCATGCCGACTTTTATTCTGCCATGGTCGCAGAAGGCTGGTCCAAAGGCATGCCGACCAATGCCTTGCTGATCTGTGGGCCGTCCAAAACGGCAGATATTCAGCAAACGCTGGCCTATGGGGCTCACGGGCCGCGTGAGCTGGTAGTGCTGTTGCGCCAGTCAGCAGGAGCAGCAACATGAGCAAAGTCATCGCCATCAATCCTACGCAGGACTTCAAGGAGCGCAGTCGGCAGGTGCTCAATGATGCGGGGCAACGCCGTAATTTTCGTGGGGCCATGGACTTTTTGCAGGCCAAACGGCGTGCCCAGTTTGCCGATCAGGACGAGTTGCAAGGGCTGAGGGAACTTGGTGCCCAAATTCGCCGGTATAGCCTGGCCCATCTGCCACGCTTGCTGGAGCAACTCGAAGCCAAGCTGGTGGCACAGGGTGTTCAGGTGCATTGGGCCCAAACACCCGAAGAAGCCAATGCCATTGCGCTGGGTATTGCCCGGCGTGTCGGGGCCAGGCACATCATCAAGGGCAAGTCGATGGTCAGTGAAGAAATCGGCTTCAACCATGCCATGGAGGCGGCAGGCATTGAAGCCTTTGAGTCCGACATGGGCGAGTACATCGTGCAGTTGGCTGGCGAGGCACCGTCGCACATCATCATGCCAGCCATTCACAAAACCAAGCAGGAAATCGCGCAACTGTTTGCCGATGAAGTGCCTGGCGTAACCTACACAGAAGATGTGGACGCGTTGATCCAGATTGGTCGACGGGTGCTGCGACGCAAATTTGCTGATGCAGATATTGGTTTGTCTGGTGTGAACTTCTGTGTGGCGGAAACCGGCACGCTTTGTCTCGTCGAAAACGAGGGCAACGGGCGCATGTGCACCACCGTGCCGAGGGTTCACATTGCCATTACCGGCATCGAGAAGGTGGTGGAGAAGCTCGAACACCTGCCGCCATTGATCAGCCTGCTGACGCGCTCGGCGACCGGCCAGCCGGTGACAACCTACGTGAACATGATAAGTGGGCCGCGCAAGCCAGGCGAAAAAGACGGTCCCCAAGAGGTGCATCTGATCCTGCTGGACAACGGGCGCACCCAGGCCTATGCTGATGACGAGTTGCGTGCCACTCTGCAGTGCATTCGATGTGGTGCCTGCATGAACCATTGCCCGGTCTACGCCCGTATCGGTGGTCATGCCTACGGCACCACTTACCCAGGGCCAATTGGAGCCATCATTTCACCGCACATGCTGGGCCTGGATGTCACTTACCCGCTGGCTTTTGCCTCCACCCTGTGTGGGGCATGTGCCGAGGTTTGTCCGGTCAAGATTCCAATCACCGATATTCTGGTGCGTTTGCGCAACGAAGCGCAGGCCCAGCCCGACAGCGACGATGCCACCTTGCGCGGAAGCGGTGCCGGGCGCAGCATGGCCGTGTCAGTGGTATGGAGCGTCTGGGCACAGGTGTACAGCAAACTGGGCTTGTACAAGATGGCTTCCTGGTTCATGAGCCGGGGCCGGGCGTTGTCGCCTTCAGAGCAGGGTGCCTGGACACGCAGCCGTACACCACTGGTACCTGCACCCAAACGACTGCGCGATTTGATGAAAGAACGGCAGAAGTAAATTCTGTGCATGTCTTTGCCAGTTTGCACTGGCAGAATCGACCCATGCGTGATCAACTCCGGTTTTTTAATGCCAACAGCAACCGCTTGGTTGATCAGGTTGCGACGGCCCGGCCATCCGTTGCGGCACTGGGTTGGTTCAGGCGCTTTCTTGGTGGACGCGCAACGCGTCGCCTCATCCCGTTTCCAGATCAATTCGACATTAGGCGCAATGCCGCAGACAGTTCTAAAGTGCGGTAGGGCGAAGCAAAAACATGTCGGATTGGTATGGAAATGGAATCAGAGCAATGCCCGTCAACTTCAAACAAATTCTGGAGAAGCTTTTATGACAACCTCCCCCGCCAACCTGACCTGTCAGTCTGCTGCTGTGGACGCGGCGATTACCTCTCGCATTTCGGCGCGCGCCTTTACAGCGCAAGATGTACCGCGAGGAACCATCGAACATTTGTTGGAGCTTGCCAGTCGGGCTCCCTCTGGCACCAATACCCAGCCCTGGAAAGTCTATGTGTTGCAGGGGGACAGTCGCGATGCCCTGGTCAATAAGGTTTGCGCTGCCCACGATGCCCTGCGAGCCGACCCGGCGCTTGCCTCCCAGTATCGCGAAGAGTATGACTATTACCCCGAGAAATGGGTCAGTCCCTACATCGACCGTCGTCGTGAGAATGGCTGGGGTCTGTATGGGTTGCTGGGCATTGGCAAGGGCGACAAGGACAAGATGCATCTGCAGCAGCAGCGCAACTACCGGTTTTTTGATGCGCCGGTTGGGTTGATGTTCACGATTGACCGCGTCATGGGAAGAGGTTCGCTGCTGGACTATGGCATGTTTGTGCAAAGCCTGATGATTGCAGCCCGGGCGCATGGGCTGCACACTTGCCCTCAGGCCGCCTGGAACGGATTTTCCAGCATCATTTTGCCGCATATCGGCGCAGGTGTTGATGAAATGCTGGTGTGCGCGATGGCACTGGGGTATGCTGATGAAAATGATGTTGTGAATTCATTCATAACGCCACGGATACCCGTGAATGAATTTACCCGTTGGTTGTCCAGGAGCTAGAAAATGCGCACAGATATGTTTCAGCAGTCGCTGGAAGACCTGAATGGGTCAACTGCAGACATTGAGGCCTCGGCCCTGATTTCGACAGACGGATTGATGATTGCATCGGCACTGCCGCAGGGAATGGACGAAGACCGCATCGGTGCCATGTCGGCGGCCTTGCTGTCTCTCGGTGAGCGCACCGCACGTGAACTTGCGCGTGGCAAGCTTGAGCGCGTGCTGATCCAGGGTGAGCGCGGTTATGTGATCATGAGTGCTGCTGGCCCAGAGGCGGTTCTGACCGTGCTGGCCAAGTCCAATGCCAAACTGGGTCTGATCTTTCTGGATATCAAACGGGCTGCCGAGACACTGTCCAAGTTGATTTGATGGAGTGCGTCATGAGCCTCACTGACATGTCCTTACCCGCCGAGCCATCGGTGGGCAGCATGCTGACTTATACCGATGGCAGTTCTCGCAAGGTATTTGCAACCAGCAGCGAGGTCATGTTCCCGCTGGGACGGTTGATCGTCTCCCGCACTGACCTCGCGGGCATCATCACCCATGCCAATGATGCCTTTGTTGAGATGAGTGGTTACACCCGTGAGGAATTGATTGGCGCGCCACACCATATTCTTCGTCACCCGGACATGCCCAAGCTCGCCTTCAAGAGCCTTTGGGATGACATAGCGGTCGGCAAGAAGTGGCACGGATATGTGAAAAACTTGCGAAAAGATGGCGCGTACTATTGGGTCTATGCCACTGCCGTGCCCAATATTCGGGCCGGGGCCATCGTCGGCTATACCTCGGTGCGACGCAAGCCATCGCGCACGCGGGTCAACGAATTGATTCCAGTCTACAAACAATGGCTGGATCAGGAAAAGGCGACCGTATGATCCTGGATTCCTCAGCATCCCAACCCCGCACGCGGGCCAGATGTCCTCAAAGGAACATGGGATTGAGGCCGACGGCGAAGGCGGTCAATGCCGCCCGGCTTTTATCTGCCAAATCGGGTTCTATCCCTTGTGAATTATGCGTTTCTAGCTACTGTTTTGATTGTGAACATTATTTGCGCCTTGTGAGTTGATCGCTTGTTTTCATCTGAAAGTCCTCATGCGCATTTGCTTTTTAGCTTCATCGGGGTTCACCCATTGGGTGACAGGGTTTCGCACTCGATTGAACCACTGGCAGCGCGCCTGGGGTCGCCGCTCCTGCCTCGTCCGCCAGGACCACATGCGATCAATAGCGGGCGTCGTCGACGCTCCGCGCAGCTTGCTGCTTCATGCTGGGCGCAGCCATGCCACAAGGTTGGCCTGCTTGAAGCCGTCCAATTGTGCGGAGATTCGTTTGGAGCCGCAGCTTTCGCCCTACCCAATCGGGATGCCAGTGGTTCCATCGGGTGCGTCCCATTGAGGAATTCAGGATGATGCTTAATTTTTTAATAGCGCCGGATTTTTCGCCAGAGCATTTCGCCGGTTGGCACTTGTTGAATACTGTGTTGCAAAGGCGTTCCGGCATTCATCTGCATCTGGTGACCCCTGCCAGCGCGCAAGAGCAGGCACAGATGCTGACCAGCGGCAAGGCAGACATCGTCTACGCCAATCCGTTCGATGCCACGGATATGATCCGCAATCTGGGCTATGTTCCTTTCGCGCGGCCGGCGCAGCGTTTCGACGAAATGGTGATCGCTACCAGTGCCGAGTCCGCCTTCAGCTTACTCGAAGACCTTAAGCCGGGCTGTCGCATTGCGGTGACCGAAAACCGCGATGTCAAGCTCATCGGTCTGCGCCTGCTTGAGCCTGCCGATCTGAATGAATCGCTGATTGAATGGGTCAAGGTGGACAGCTATCAGGCAGCAGCACGCAAAACCATCAAGGCGGAGGTGGATGCAGCGTTTTTTTTGGCTGATGCGTTTGCGTCCCTGACCCGCCTGACGCGCAGCCAGTTGCGTGTGTTGGTGGAAAGTGCCATCAGTGATATCTCCCATGTTTTATTGGTCAAACCGCAGACCGACATTGATTTGGCTGCTATCAAAAATGCTTTTTCCAGTATCGGTCAGAGTGCCGGTGATCAGGATTTGCTGGATTCCCTGGGGTTGCCAAAGGGTTTTGAGGCGATGACCCAAGAGCAGGCTGAATTCATGATTGACCTGATGGATACCTTGCTTGACTGACTTTGAAGGTCTCCATTCATCCCCGGACATGAAAGTCATTTCAAGTTAAGGCCACTGCGTATGAGCTTTTTACCTGGCCATGATCTGGCGCGTCAATCAGTGCGGCGCTGTTCGCGGCAACTCTTGCGCGATGCCTCGAATGTTGAAACCCACATCGCGCGCATCCGGTTGGCCATCAGTCTGCCAGGTGCCGAACCGGTGCAGGGCGTGCTGGCAGATATCTTCACCTCGCTTGGGTCAGACCAGGCAGAACTCAAACGTGCGGCACTGGCGCTGGTGCGGGGCCGCCTCAGCACCCATGTGGCAAGCTGGTTTGAGTCGCAGGTTGATGCACCGCCCTTACCCAGAATTTCCCCCCTGGCAACGCGCTGGAGCGTGCTGTCGATCCCATCTGCTGACATTTCTACCCGGGCGCGCCGATGCAGTGCAGACGATTCGCGCGCCATGGCCGCACAGGCCGTTAAGGCGGTCGAGAAGGGAGATTTGCAGGGTGAGCAGTTATTCTTGCATCACTGCCTAACTTGTCATGACAACCTGGCCTTTATGTTGGCCAGGCATCAGTTGTTGAAAATGGACGCAGCGCTGCCGTCGGGCTGGTCAGTGGCCAGTCGCCAGCTTGAGCACGCGATGGAAGCCCTATGAAAATTGTTTTGGTCGGCTTGTCGCCAAGAGATGAGACGGTATTTGATTTGTTTTTAAAGCGATTCATGGTTGATTGGCGCTGGCAGGGTTTGCCTGCCAAGCAGGGTGAAAAGTTGCCGTCAGCCGATGTTTTGGTGATTGATCTTGCCGCCTATGGCTGGGCCCAGCATTCAGAACGGTCGCTTGGGCAATTGACGCATGCGGCGGTTGCCGCTGTTGCGATACTGCTGGTGTCGGCCAACGATACAAGCTGGGCCGGTGCCAAAGCAGCTTACACAGATCAAAAATGGGTGTGGCTTCGCAAGCCCTATAACGCGGACCTGATGCGCGGCGCGCTCACTGAGGCTGTGTCACTTGTCAAGGCGCAAAAGAAACGTGCTGCGCCGGCAGCGCCGCGTGCCGTGGCGGTGCCGGCTGGTGCAACCATTGCGCCCAAACCGGCGGCCTCTATCGCGCCAGGCTCCCCCGTTTCGGTAGGTCCGTCGACAACTGTGGCAGACTCTGCTCGCGCTGCTGAACTGCCGAAACAGGCGGTCCCTGATCACGATGCAACTTGGGCATCAGCCGGGCACGATTTCGGTGTGGATGAACTGATCGATTGTTTGGCGCGGCTGCCAGCAGACCGCTTTGTGTTGCTTCGCAAACTCAGTTCAGGACTTCAGAAACACTTGCCATTTGAAGTCCGCTTCACGATGCAGCATTGTCTGATTGTTCATCCGGCGGACGGCTGGGTCGCCAATAACACGCCGATGCAGGTGGTCATGCGCGTGTGCCGCAGCGACGCGCTGGCCGCGCCGGTGTCGCTGCGGGAGCTTGGTCTGACGCAGGCGGAAGATCGGGTGCACCAGCTTGGCATGACCGCGCACGACCTCGGCGATTTTATGCGTGAGCTGGCCGCAGCAAGTTTTCCTGCAGCGCAATTCCTACCCCATGTTTCATCATGACCAATGCATCATCAGAATGGTTTACCTTGACGCCGGTCGGGGCTTTGCGCGCTTTTGGGCAGCGCCAGGTAGATGACGTTGGACAGCATTTGCAAGTGCTGCTGACTGGCGATCACACTTTTGACGCGGCCACCTGGACTGCCAAAGCTGGTCTTGACGGCCCGGCCATCGCCAACCTTGAGGCTCAGGGTTGGGTGCAGCGTCTACAGCGGCCGCTGCAGGGACCGGATGCCAAACTGGATGATTTCTTACAGCATGTGATTGCCTCACTGTCCGGCGAGCGGCGCGTGGTGTTGGCCTCGGACGGTGGTTTCTGCCTGGGTCGGGCTGGTTTTGAGCAGGACGAAGCTGACGTTGTAAGTGCTGCAGCCGCAGATTTTGGCGAATTTGCCGCACGCCAGGCGCGCCGTGGCTGGCACGGTGCCTCGAGATACATCTCGTTCCACGCCGATCCCGAGTTTTTGCTGCCCAGCTATTCTTTTGTGCCGTTCTGGGTGGACGATGCGGGCTATTGGCTGGTCATCGTTGGTGAGCCCCTGCTCAACAGTCCGGCGCTGGTGGAACTGTTGTGGGGCATCAAGGAAGCCGGCACCCGTTTTGCCATCAGCACCTGACTCAGTCTCAAACCATTTAGCCGTTCTTATCCGGTTGTCACCCAAACGTTCGGTTCGACCACAACAGGTAGTGCCGATGCGCAGTATTCATCGCCACCGGTAGTGACCTCGGGCGTTAACCGGATAAGCACGCATTGAGCTACTTCAGGTCTTCGGCAAGCACGGTAACGATGCGCTGAGCATCTGCCATGGTGGCATTCGAGCCATCGGCATTTTGAACCGACACCGTCGTCAAACTACCCACGCTGACCACGGACACCCGGAACTTCTGCAGCGCACTGTCTGCCTTGGCAGAACCGAACAGCTTGCCGAAGAAGCCGGGCTCGGATTTGTCGGCAGAGGGTGTCACATAACGCACAAAGTAAATGCCTTTGCTGCGATCACGATCCTCCACGGTGAAATTGGTGCGGTCCAGCGACAAGCCAACCCGACGCCAGGCGCGGTCGAATCCGTCATCTACTTGCACCGAGGGTCGGCCATCAATGTTGGTCACGCGGGAACCGGTTCTTGGTGCGCTGGCAGCTACCAGCGATTGGGACTGCGCCTGCGACACGCCCAGCTTGACCATCAAGCGGCGCAAAAACTCGGTCTCAAGCTCGGGATCTGCGGCGCGGGGCTGCCACACGGTCTGGTCTTTCTGGCTGGTGCTATAAACCTCGACCATGCCACGATGGCTGATAAAGATGTCGGTGCCGCCATTGGGGTTGCGTTCCAGCCGGGTGCGAAACTTGTCTCGCTCGCCAGTGGAATACAGCGAGTCGATCAGTTTGCCCAGTGTTTGACGAATCACATCCTGAGGTAGCTTGGCCCGGTTCTCGGCCCAGTCGGTCTCCATGATGCCAAGGTTAGCCTGGTCCATGGCCAGGAGGAATCCGCTTTCCTGCCAGAAATCCTTGACCGGTTCCCACAGTTTGTCAGCAGATCGGTCGATCACCAGCCAGCGCTGGTTCCCAGCCCGCTCAATGCGCACGTCACCCACGGCGCTCATGCCGGTTGGCAAGGCTTGGCTGGTCGCTTGTCCCAACTGAAAGGTCGATGCTGTAACTGGTGCGCCTGGCACCGCATAGCGGTTTTCGCGCGAGAGCTGGGTCAGATCGGGTGGCACTTCAAGTGTCGGTGCCTTGCCTGCGCTCTTGTAATCGACTTTATCGGTCTCAAACGATGAGCATGCTGCCAGGGCCAGCGTCAGGCCAAGAAGTACAAGTCTGGAGGATTGGTTCACAAAGTTTCCTTTGGGTGAAAATTGGGGTCTGAAACCAGGGCGCTTACAGCAAACCAACCGCGCGCAGTGCATTTTCAACAACCGCTTCGTTTGAGGTTGACAACGTTGTCATCGGCAAGCGCAGCGTACCGCCACACTTTGCCAGGCGGGCCATGGCCCATTTGACTGGAATCGGGTTGGCTTCGACAAACAGGTTCTTGTGCAAGGGCATCAGCTTGAACTGAATTTCCATGGCGCGTTTGACATCACCGGCAATGGCCGCAATGCAAAGCTCATGCATCAGCCGGGGTGCGACATTTGCCGTCACGCTGATATTGCCATGTCCGCCGCATAGCATCAGTGCCACGGCGCTTGGATCATCGCCTGAATAGATTGCAAAGCCTTTGGGCGCTTCACGGATCAGCCACTGCGCCCGGTCAATGTTGCCGGTGGCTTCCTTGATGCCAATGATGCCCGGCACTTGCGCTAGCCGCAAGGCGGTTTCCAGGCTCATGTCCGCCACCGAGCGCCCCGGCACGTTGTACAGGATGACTGGCAGGTCAACCGCCTGGGCGATTGCCTTGAAGTGCTGGAATTGACCTTCCTGGGTTGGCTTGTTGTAGTAGGGCACCACTTGCAACTGGCAGTTGGCTCCGACTTTCTTTGCAAATGTGGCCAGCTCAATGGCTTCGGCTGTGCAATTGGAGCCACAGCCTGCCATGATCGGCACACGCCCGGCAGCTTGCTCGACCGAGACCCGGATCACTTCGCAGTTTTCCTGCATGCTCACAGTGGGCGATTCGCCTGTGGTGCCAACGACCCCGATGCAGTCGGTGCCTTCGGCAATATGCCAGTCAATCAGCTTTCGCAGCGAAGGGTAGTCCACACTGCCGTCAGGCAGCATTGGGGTGACCATGGCAACAATGCTGCCGGTGATGGGGCTCGTCGGAAATGTCATGTTGTGGACTCGAAACGGTTTAACCGACTATTTTAGCGAGAGTAGGTGGTGTGCCCAAGCCGCCAGGTCAGCGGACAGATGCATGGCCGCACTGTGTTGAAGAAATCGCTCGGGCCGGTCCGAAAAAGCCGTTTTCAAAGGGCACAACCCGCAAGTTCTGGCAAACCGCCATTCATTCACCAAGGTGGGGTAGAGAATTGGGTCGTGCTGGCATGCCAAACGCTTGGCTGCCTGATGCCGATGTGCCATGAGCCGACAAGCCAAAAAAATAGCCAGGTCATTTCAGATGGTATCGCAGGAGCAGGCCTTACCATTGACAAATGAAGTTTCTGCGCAACGACTTACTTGCCAATTCACAAAGCAGCTACCCGTCCTGGCTCAAGTTTTGGCATTTGATCGACAGGGCGGGTCAACACTCAAATAGCGCGAATATGGCACCAGCATCTCCGCCCCATGGAGTACGTTTCAGTCGTGCCTTCGCTGCGATCATTGGCATCACGATAGCAAGACATGGTCGATGGGTTCAGGCATTATTCGTCAATGGTTATCGGGTTGGCCGACTGGTTGCCCTAACATGAGTGGTCTGAAATGTGGTTAGCTGTCACTGATCAACCCAACCTACCCCATAGGAAAAGCAATGCGCGGACTTGATGTTTTTTTCGCCACAGTCAAACTGCCTTCCATCTCAAAAGTCACTCAGGCGCTGATCAAGACGCTCAATGACGAGAACGCTGGCATTCAGGACATCAGCAACATCATCGCCCAGGACCCGGCGCTGGTTGCCAAGCTGCTGCGCCTGGCAAACAGCGCACAGTTTGGTTTGCGGCGCGGTGTCGGCTCAATTGACGAGGCGATCCAGATGGTTGGCATGGTCCAGGTGCGCAGCCTCTCGCTCGGGGCCTGTCTGTGCGACACCTTCCCAAGCCTGCCGGGTCTGAACCAGCAAGTATTCT
>DAOSLL010000030.1:8246-14475 GCA_035368905.1 Rhodoferax sp. | reverse complement strand
GATGACGCGGGCATAGAGGTCGTGCGAGATCGCCGAGGCACCGGCCAGCGCCAGACCTGACACCACCGCCAGAATCGTGGCAAAAGCCACAGCCGCCATGAAGCCCAGCAGCATGTTGCCGCCAACCGCCTGCGCCAGGTGCATGGCGACCATGTTGCCGCCGCCAATCAACTTGCCGCCGATCACGCCGCCTTCAAAATAGGACGGATTCTGGCCAACGATGATGATGGCGCAAAGTCCCATCAAAAAGATCACGTTGAAGAAGTAGGCGACGATGCCCGACGCATACAGCACTGACTTGCGTGCTTCCTTGGCATCGGTCACGGTAAAGAAGCGCATCAGGATGTGCGGCAGGCCAGCCGTACCAAACATCAGGCCCAGGCCAAGCGAGATGGCGTTGACCGGGTCAGCCAGCAGGCTGCCGGGGGTCATCAGCTTGAAGCCGAGCTTGTGCACAGCGGTGGCCTTTTCCATCAGGGTGGTGAAGGAAAAACCAAACTGGCTGAAGGCCAGCATCATGGCCAGCGTGCCACCGGCGAGCAACATGCAGGCCTTGATGATCTGCACCCAGGTGGTGGCAACCATGCCGCCAAAGGTCACATAGACCATCATCAAAATGCCAACACCAAAAATGGCAATGTTGTAGTCCAGACCAAACAGCAGTCGAATCAACTGGCCGGCACCGACCATCTGGGCAATCAGGTAGAAGCAAACCACCGTCAGCGAAGAAACCGCCGCCATGGTCCGCACCTTGCCTTCATCGAGCCGAAAGGCGGTGATGTCGGAGAAAGTGAAACGACCCAGGTTGCGCAGCCGCTCAGCCATCAGGAACAGGATGACCGGCCAGCCGGCAAAAAAGGCCAACATGTAGAGATAGCCGTCAAAGCCACTGCCATAAACCAGCGCGGTCAGACCCAGCAGGGTGGCAGCCGACATGTAGTCACCAGCAATTGCCAGACCATTTTGCCGTCCGGTGATGCCGCCGCCGGCGGTATAAAAGTCAGAGGTGGACTTGGTCCGGTTGGAAGCCCAGTAAGTGATGCCCATGCTCAGCGCCACAAAGATGCAGAACATGATGATGGCGTGCCAGTTGGTGGCCTGTTTTTCCAGGGCACCTTCAACCGGCGGGCCGGCAAAGGCCAAGGCACACAGGGCAAGCAGCCCCAGGGCGCTGATAAAGTGGGTAACGCGGCGCATTATTTGTTGTCCTTTCGGGCTTGCTTGATGATCTCTTGGGTCAGGTTGTCAAATTCGCCATTGGCGCGCTTGACATACACAAATGACAGCACCCAAAACAAAATGAACAGAAAAAGTTCAACTGCGACCCCCACGGTCAACATGCCCCCTTCACTGAGGGGCTTGCCCAGCGTGGCCGGACTGAAAGCAACCATCAGCACAAACCCATAAAACAAAACCAGCACTATGGTCGCCAGCGTCCAGGCAAATCGCCCGCGCTTTTCGACCAGCTCCTGGAACTTCGGATTAACCCGCATCGACTCGTACATCGCACTACTCATGGCGTAAACCTTTTCCTAAAATTTGAAATGGCGGTTGAAACAACCGAGAAAACCGGTGGGAGTTTATTTTCGTTTTTGGCTAACTGAGACACCTCCGGAACAAAGGTCGATCATTTAAGCGGCCTAGTTGCAGCTTTGACACGGGTAGAAATCCCTATGGTATTTTTGGTGATTCGCAAAAGAAATCATTGATTTCCCGCTGTCAGGGCATGAACATGCCAAAAAGTCAGGGATCATGCCATACCCTGCAATTGCCGCAGCTTGACAAATGCCAGCGCCGCCCGCACCGCATCATTGAGAGGCTCGTGGGCCACTGCCTGTGGCAAGTCCAGGTCATCCATGATGGTGGCAAAGTGAAGGTCGATGTAGGGCACGCCGTGTTGCCGGTGCGATGGCAGCAGCGACAACTTGTAGTCGTAGTAAAAACCTGAGACTTCGATTCTGGGCTGCGGCAACCCAATGCCCAGCAACGGCCGGATGGCACGCTCGATCATGGCAAGGTCAAATTCCAGGTAATAGCCAACCAGCGGACGGCTGCCAATGAAGTGCATCAGGCGCTTCATGGCTTCATCGGCTGGCAGTCCATCGGTCAGATCCTGCTCGCGCAATTGGTGAAAGCGCACACTTTCGGCGCGTACTCCGTGTTCGGGGCGTACCAGCAGTTCAAGGCGTTCGCTGGTCATAATGCGATTGCCGCTGATGCGCACCGCCTCGATCGAGATGATTTCGTCCTTCACCAAGTCGAGTCCGGTGGTTTGGCAGTCCAGTGCAACCCACTCGTCGGGCGGCGACGGCTCGAACATGAAGCGAAAAGTCGGGTCGGCCAGGCGGTAGATCTGCCACTGGCGCTTGACCGCCTGCAGCCAGGGCTTCGATGAAGACAAACTGATCATCAGAGCATGTCCAGCCGGAAACGAAGGTGCAACAAGATCCGCAGCTTTTTCACAATGCTCAAAGTGTCTTTGAGCAAGTCACGGTCCAGGCTGCTCAGCCGTGCCACATCAATGGCCCCAGATACCGGCCGACCGGTATCGATCTCGGCCAGCCCCACCTGGAGTTTGAGCCCCATGAAAAAATGCAGGCTGTCGGTCAGGTCGGCACCCAGATCAGCCGGTAGCTTGTCGGCGGCAATCAGCGCTTCGATGCGTGCCACCGTGCTGGTTGCCATGATCTGGTGCGCCAGCGCCAGGCTGCGGATGCCGTGAACCAGCGGAAAGATGCCTTCTTTTTTCAAATTCAGCCGTTCAGCACTGTCGAGTCCCAGCAGCCGGTTCCACCAGCCGCTGCTGCTGCCAAAGGTGTCGATGGCACTGGCAAACCGCGCCAGCATCGGGTCGTTGTCAGTGCCAACGCGCATCAGGCCCAGCCGCAGGCTATCGAGCAGGCTCTCGTCGCCACATACGGCGTGGGCATCCATGAAGATGGCCAGCTTCATCAGGCTGTCGGGTTCGGGTTGCAGCAGCCACAAGCGCGTCATCTGGCCAAACTCGCTCAGGCGCTTGCGCCAATCGGAGTTGCTGACCATGATGTCGCCCGGGCAGTCGGGGTAACCAAAGTCGCGCAGCGCAGCCGAAAAACGCTGGCAAATGGCGTCCAGGTCGGGCGGGGCCTGGTAATCGTCGCGCAGGATCAGGCCGTTGTCCTGGTCAGTCTTGAGCAATTGCTCGCCACGCCCTTCGCTGCCCATGACAAACAGACAACTGTTGGCGACCAGATCGGCTGGCGCGATCAGCCGCCAGGCGCGCTCGAACAGGCGGGCATTGAGCTGCTGCACCAGCTTGGCGATCAGGCTGACCCGGGTGCCGCCGCGATGCAGCAACGCAATCATGCGGGTGATCTGCGCGGCAGCCTGGCTCAGGCCCGCCAAATCGGGTGCCTCTTCAATCTGCTCGGTGATCAGGTGCGAATGGTTGGCCAAAAAGCTGAACATGTCCAGCGCTTCCAGGATACCAATGATGTCGCCCTTTTCAGCCACCACCACCCGGTGCACCCGGTGCCGCAGCATGACCGCCATGACATCACCAAGCTGATCCGACGGACGCACCTCGATGAGTGAAAAAGTGCTCAGCTCACCGACGGCCAACTGGTCGAGTGGCCGCCCGTCCAGAATGGCCCGCTGCAAGGCGGTAGCGGTAAAAATGCCCAGCCGGGGGATGGTTGAGTCGTCGTCACGCACCAGCACGCTTGAAGTCCGGTGCTGCCGGAATATTTTGACCACGCTCAAAACATCGGTAGCGTAGTCAACAAAGTGCACCGGGCGCAAAAAGGCCTGATCGGCGCGGGCCATGGTCAGCGACTGCATCTGGTGCTGGCTTTGCCGATCCGACAGGGCGTGCAGCTTGTTGCCAAGCTCGGAAAACAGCAGCGCGCCAAAGGTGGTGTTGGAGGCAATCAGGTCGCTCACCGCCTGCTTGGCCAACTGGTAGGCCACCACCTCCTCAACCGCGACAAAACGGCTGCTGACCTTGCCAGCCACCAGGGCGCGTCCGTCAAAGCAGTCGTCGGGCACATAGGTGGTGAGAACTTCGTTGCCGTCAAGCTGGGTGACGTAGCCTTTGATGATGACAAACAGGTGGGTAGGCGTTGAGCCCAGGTCCAGAATCGTCGCGCCCTTGGGAAAATAGGCGACATCAATGCTGTCGCGCACCAAGCGTTGCTCGGCCGAGTTCAGACAATCAAAGGGTGAGGCCGAGAAGTTAAAGGCGTTTGGCATGACATGGCACAGAATCAGAATCGCCCGATTCAGCCCGAATTGCCTTGCGCCATGCTTTCAACGCCTGCGATTATTATTTGCAAGCTGCTGGACTGCCTGATTTTTTCAGATGCTTTTATGCCTTTAGCCTTTGATGGATATGCGCTGGCAGCTATCTATTATGTAGCGTTTGTGACGCTGACCGGCAGCACTGAACAGATCAACCTTTTTGCCGGGCTGCTGATGTTGAGCCAGCCAGTGCTGCCAGCAGCGCTTGAAAAATGCGACCGCACCGTTGCGACCGGTTGCCGGTTTACCGAATCAGGAAACGAAGCACGCCGTCAGCAAATTTGCCGTAAGGTGGCCAGAGGTACTTCAGGGTGCTAAAACGCGTCTGGTAAAACACCGGGCGCATTTTGGAGAAGGTCTCAAAACCCTCCAGACCATGGTAATGCCCCATGCCCGACTCACCGACACCGCCAAACGGCAGGTCGTGCTGACCAACATGAAACAGTGCGTCGTTGACCGACACACCGCCAGACATCACACGGTCGATGATTTTTTGCACCTGTTCGGCATCGTGGCTGAACGGATAGACCGCCAGTGGCCGCGGCCCGGCATTGATGCTGGCAATGACATCGTCGAGCGACGTGAAGGTGCGCAGCGGCAGGATCGGGCCAAAAATTTCACGCTGCAGCAGCAGGCAGTCGGGTGGCGCGTCAAGCACCAGGTGCGGCGCAATTTTGCGCGATTTGCGATCAAATGCCGGCCCGTCGAGCAACTGCAGCACCCTGGCACCCCGGTTACGCGCATCGTCAAGGCCGGCCAGCAAACGCACAAACGAGCGCTGGTCGATGATTGAGGTGTAGTCAGGTGAACCCAGTTGGGGATAGCGCGCCGCCACAATCTCGCGCGCCAGGCTGACAAACTCGTCCATCCTGGCCGCAGGAAGCCAGGCGTGATCGACGGTGGTGCAGATTTGCCCGGCGTTGAGCAGTTTGACAAACATGATGCGCTCGACCGCCGAGCGCAGCGGGAAGTCGTCGCAAATGATGGCGGGTGCCTTGCCACCCAGTTCGAGGGTTACCGGGCACAGGTTTTGCGCCGCTGCCGCCATCACCGCGCGACCGGTTTGCCCCGATCCGGTGAACAGCAGATGGTCGAACTTGAGCTTTGAAAAGGCAATGCCGACACCGCCGGTTTCATCAAACACCTGCACTTTTTCGGGCGGGAAGTAGCTCGGCAGGTGTGCCATCAGATAGGCCGCCAGATGCCGCGAGTTCTCGCTCATCTTCACCATGGCGCGATTGCCAGCGGCAAAAATGTAGCTCAAGGGAATCAGGCTCAGGTTGAGCGGAAAGTTCCATGGCACGATCACGCCGACCACGCCCAGCGGCTGCGCAATGACCCGGTTGCTGGCACCCAGAAAATTGCGCCAATCGACTGAGCGGCGCTGCGGCTTCATCCAGCCACGCAGTTGCCCGATGATGTGGTCGATGCCGTCAACGGCAGGAAACACCTCGGCCAGCAGCGTTTCGTGGCGCGAGCGGTGGCCGTAGTCCAGGCTGATGGCATCGCACAACGCCTCTTTGTGCTCGCGAATGAAGCGCTGTAGCGCGCGCAGGTCAGCCTTGCGCTCGGCCAGCGTGGGCACCGGGTGAACAAAATAGGCGTTGCGTTGCAAGGCAAGTGCCTGCTCCAACGCGCTGGAGACGGGTGTTTCAGAGTGATTCATGGCAGATTTCAGTTTAGGCCGGTTTGATCCGTCGCAACAGGTGTCAGGCCCAGATTGAAGTTCGCCCTCTAACTTGCGCTGGCCCCGCCGCCTGCTCCAGGTTTATGCATCAAATTGGGCTCTAGCCCTTGACACCATTGCGCTGGCAGCTATCAAAAATGAGTCAGTCTGGCTGAAAACCGGTCAGGTGCGCGGCGGGTTGCGGCGGATCTCGCGCAACATGTACAGGTAGAGCCCCTCGACCTTTTCGCGCGCCCAGGGGGTCTTGCGCAAAAACTTCAGGCT
>DAOSLL010000030.1:0-8236 GCA_035368905.1 Rhodoferax sp. | reverse complement strand
TGAGGTGACGCTGGGCTCGTGGGTAAAGCAACGCAGCGCAATGCGCTCGCCCAACCCAGCCCAGCCGTAGTGCCCGGACAGCGCCACCAGCATGGCTTGCAAGGTGATGCCGTGCAGTGGGTTGTTGGCCTGGCTGGCGGGTGGGTCAGAGATTGGCGGCGTGGTCATGGCTTGGGCTATAGTTGAACACATCACATTGACAAAGGAAATACCATGGGTCTTATGCGTCTTTTCCCAACCGTCTTGGTCAGTTTGGGGCTTTGGGGATGCGGGCAATCCAGCGGTCCATCGGTCAATACACCTGCGCAACCGGCAGCCCCTGCCTCTGCCGCAGCCAGCAAGGTCGAGGTGGGTCTGGTCATGAAGACCCTGACCAACCCGTTTTTTGTCGAAATGGAAAAAGGTGCCCGCCGTGCCGAGAAAGAGCTGGGGGTCAATCTGACGGTCAAGACCGCCGCGCAGGAAACCTCGATCGAGCAGCAAATTCAACTGGTGGAAGACTTGATTGCCGCGCGGGTCAACGCCATCGTGATCGCGCCAGGTGACTCGCAGCGACTGATTCCGTCACTTAAAAAAGCCGCTGATGCTGGCATCAAGATCGTCAACATCGACAACCGCCTGGACCCGCAAGGGCTGCAGCAAGCGGGCATGCAAGCCGTGCCCTTTGTCGGCGTTGACAACGAAGCCGGTGCCTACAAGGCCGGCAAGTACCTCGGCGAAGGCATCACTCAGCCGACGCAGGCCGCCATTCTGGAAGGCATTCGCAGTGCCGACAATGCCCGCCAGCGCACCCAGGGGGCGCAGCGCGGCTTGCTGGAAAACAAGCACATCAAGGTAGTCGCCTCCGAGACCGCCAATTGGAAAATTGACGAAGCCTATGAGGTCACCAAGCTGATGTTTGGCAAATACCCCAATATCAAACTGCTGTTTGCGGCCAACGACGTGATGGCCATTGGTGCGATCAAATACCTCACCGAGCGCGGCAACGCGGCGGTCAAGGTGGTCGGTTATGACGCCCTGAGCGAGGCCATCACCGAGATTCGGGCCGGGAAAATGGCCGCAACCATCGACCAGCAGGCCGCCGAGCAGGGTTATCAAGGTGTGGCGCTGGCACAGAAGCTGGTTCGCCTTGAACCGGTGGCACCTGTGACCACCATCGATACCCGGCTGATCACTGCCAGCACAGCGCCATGATCGCAACACGGGTCATGCACTGAATCCCTGGCATGCGCTGAGCCGACCCGTGAAGTGGCGCTTCAACATCACGGCCAAGTTTCTGGCGTTTTTGCTAGCAGTCGGTGTGTTGCCGCTGATCTTGCTGGGTGGCTCGGCATTCGAGGTTTCAAAGCGCATCGTCATCGAACAGGCCGAAACCGAAAACAGCCGTCTGTTGGCCAGTTTCTCTTCTTATCTGCGGCTTTACCAGGATCAGGTCGAAGACCTGGCTGCCAATATTGCCGGCAACACCAATATTGGCCTGGCCCTGCGCAACGCCGACGAACGCGTCGCCGATACCTTTGGCCTGCTTGACACCAAAGCCCAGATGGGCTACATCCTGAACAGCTACGTGCGCGTCAAAGGCCTGGTGTCGATCAATATTTTTTCGCGTGAGGGGGCACGCTTTCAGGTTGGCGAAACGCTTGATGTCAGCCAGGTGGATGCCATTCAGGTCAAACAACTGCTGCTCAAAGCCACCCAAACCGACACGCCAACCCGCTGGCTGGGCATCACCGACAACCTCAACACCCATTCAGTTCACAAGAAGGTACTGACGGCAGTGCGGGCAATTCAGCATTTTTCACCGGCCACCGGCAAGTCCGACGTGGTGGGCGTGCTGGTGATCAGCCTGAACAACGACATCATGCACAGCTTTCTAAAAGGTGCGCCGCTGGCACCCGGTGCGCAACTGATGGAGCTTGACCTCAGCGGCATCATTGCGCTGCACTCCGATCCCGGTCGAGTCGGTCAACCCTTGATGCCAGCGCTGCTGGAACTGGTGCGCGCGCCCGCACCGGTGACGCAACTGGTGCTCGATGGGGAAGAGGTTTTGATGCGGGTCGAGCGCTTGAGCCAGCAGCAAAGCTTGCTGCTGTTCATGACGCCGCGGGCGCAGTTGACGCAAAAAGTCAACCGCCTGGCGTTGCTCACCTTTGGTCTGGTGGCGCTGGCCCTGCTGTGCATTTTGATCTTGTCGTGGTATTTTGGGCGCACCGTGGTTGGGCCCATTCGGACCGTGTCAGACGGTTTTCGCCGGATTGCCACCAACCCCGAGGCCCAGCAGGCACCACTGCCCGTCGGTGCCGCGCTGGATGAAATTTCACAACTGGTGCAAGGCTTTAACGACCACCTGACGGCCTTGCAAGCCCAGCATGCCGCCGCCGAAGAACTGCGCCAGGCGAAAACCGTGGCTGAAGTAGCAAATGTGGCCAAGAGCCGCTTTCTGGCCACCATGTCGCATGAAATTCGAACCCCCATGAACGGTATTTTGGGCATGGCACAAATGCTGCTGGTACCCAATATCAAACCGGCTGACTTGCAGCAATACGCACAAACCATTCTGCATTCCGGGCACACCTTGCTGAACCTGCTCAATGATATTTTGGATATATCAAAAATCGAAGCGGACAAGATGCAGCTTGAAGTCACAGTGACCGAGCCTTGGCAGCTCATCAGCGAGGTTCATGCACTTTTTTCAAAAGCCGCGCAGGCCCGGCAGTTGCAACTTGAACCGAGTTGGCTTGGCCCGCCTGGCCAGCATTACCTGATGGATGCGCACCGTGTGCGCCAGATGCTCAACAACCTGGTGGGCAACAGCCTGAAGTTCACCGAGCACGGCCAGATCCGCATCGAAGGCCGCGAGCTGGAACGCCAGGGTGACCTGGCAACGCTGGCGTTTTCGGTCAGCGACACCGGTTTGGGTATCTCGCGGGACAACCTTGAGTTGCTGTTTAAACCGTTCTCGCAGGCCGACAGTTCCACCACCCGCAAATTCGGCGGCTCCGGGCTGGGCTTGTCGATTGTGCGCAACCTGGCCCAGTTGATGGGTGGCGATGTGGCAGTTGACAGCGAGCTGGGCAAAGGCTCGACGTTTTGCTTCCACATCAAAGTGCCGGTTGCCGCCGCACCACAGGTCAACTTGCCAGAAGTCGTCGTCCCCAATGCGCAACGGGACGCCAGCGGGCCGCCCAGCCTGTTTGTTGGCCGGGTGCTGGTGGTAGAGGACAACCTGGTCAACGGAATGGTGATCAAAGCCCTGCTGAGCCAGCTTGGACTCGACATGAAGCTGGTCACCGACGGCCAGCAGGCGGTCGATGCGATCAGCGGCGGCGAACACGCCGACGTGATTTTGATGGACATTCAAATGCCGGTGATGGACGGCTACACCGCCACCCAACATATCCGGGCGTGGGCATCAGAACATGCCAAGCCGCGGGTGCCCATCATTGCCCTGACGGCGGATGCCTTCGAGGAAGACCGCAAGCACTGCTTCGCGATTGGCATGGACGACTTTCTGACCAAGCCGATTTCACTCGATGCGCTGCGTGCTGCACTGGTCAAATGGCTTTGACGCAGTTGCGTTGGCGCTGTCCGACTGACCGAGAATAGAAGACTTTGAATAGAAGACTTTGATATGGTTGCGTTTCGTTGGGACCCTTGTTTTTTGACCGGTTTGCCAACGGTTGATGAGCAGCACCACTACCTGGTGGACATCATCAACCAGTTCGGCGAACACCTGATGCGGCCCCAGGGGGCCAGCCAAGATGAGGTCGAGCGGCTGATTGATGAGCTCAAGCGCTACACCATTTACCACTTTGACGACGAAGAGGCGCTGATGCTGCGAACCGGCATGGATGCCCGTTTTGTCGCCAGCCACCAGGAGGAACATGCGCAGTTCTTGCAGGATGTGATCCAGATGCACGCCAGCCTGGCACCGGACAAACATGAATCCGCGCTGGGCTTGCTGAACTTTCTGACCAACTGGCTGGCCTACCACATCCTGGGCACCGACCAGTTGATGGTCTGGCTGATCAAGGCCAGTGAAGCCGGTACATCGGCCGACGACGCCTTCGCCAACTATCGAAACAGCCGCGACCCGGCCACCGCGACACTGTTGCAGGCCATGAAGCATCTGGTGGCCCAGGTGTCCGAGCGCAACCGGACCTTGTTTGAACTGAACCAGACGCTCGAAGCAAGGGTCGCCCGGCGCACGCTGGCGCTGTCAGAAATCAACCAGCGGCTTGAAAGCATGGCGATGACCGACGTGCTGACCGGTCTGCCGAACCGCCGCCAGGCGATGCTGGTGCTGGAGCGCGAATGGCAAAACGCATCCGCCAAACAAACCACGCTGGCGTGCATGATGATCGATGCCGATGGTTTCAAGCAAGTCAACGACACCTGTGGCCATGATGCCGGTGACGAAGTGCTGCGCCGCCTGGCACGCTGCCTGTGCGCGGCCGTGCGCAATGACGACGTGGTTTGTCGGCTGGGTGGCGACGAGTTTTTGATCATTTGCATCAACACCCCGCTAGACGGCGCGCTGCTGGGCGCTGAAAAAGTGCGCCAGCAGGTCGCAGCGCTGCGTGTTCCAAGCGGCAACGGGCAGTGGATTGGCAGCATCAGCGTCGGCGTGGCGGCTAGCAATGCAACGCAATTGGGTGTGGAGGCTTTGCTGAAAGCCGCTGACGAAGGCGTTTACCTGGCCAAAGCCCGTGGTCGCAATGTCGTGGCCAGCGTCCAGTAGTCTTTTTTGCTATTTAATTATGAGCTATCAGCGCTTGTGGCAAAAGGGCTTGCGGCCTAAATGACATTTTAATTTCTATGATCCCTGGTCAGCTTTTTGAATCGGAAACCCGCTGATGTGCCTGATCGCCTGGAACTGGCAACCCGACAGCCCCAGCCCGCTGCTGCTGATCTCCAATCGTGACGAGTTTTTTGCCCGCCCGACCGCGCCGCTGCAGTGGTGGGACAACGCCGATTTGCTGGCCGGGCGCGACCTGCAGGCTGGCGGGACCTGGCTGGGCATCAGCCGCAGCGGGCGCATGGCGGCCCTTACCAACTACCGCGACCCGGCGGCAATGCGCAGTGATGCGCCTTCACGCGGCGATCTGGTGAGCGCGTTCCTGCAAGGCGATGCGCAGGCAAGCGATTTTCTGCACGCGCTGGCGGTGCGGGCCTCGGACTACAACCCGTTTAACCTGCTGGTCTTTGATGGCAAGCGCCTGATGGGGCTGGAGAGCCGCCATGCCAGGGTGTTTGCGCTCGCCCCTGGCCTGGGCGCGGTGTCGAATGCTGATTTCAACACCCCCTGGCCCAAGCTGGCGCGCCTGAAAGCCGGGCTGCAACACCTGTTGGCGCAAACAGCGGCCAGCGATGCACAGTTGCTGCACTTGCTGCAAGACCGGCGCATTGCCCCAGACCACCAGTTGCCCGCCACCGGCCTGCCACTGCCGCTGGAGCGCGCCCTGTCGGCCGCCTTCATTGCCTTGCCGGACTATGGCACGCGGGCTTGCAGCGTGTTGCGTTTTGTGCCGCAAGGCATCAGCTTTGTGCAACAAAGCTTTGCCGCAGACGGCAGCTCGGAGACCCGTCGGTTCTGGGCAGACGCGCCGCCCAATTGAGTTGGCCGCTGCCAACAGCCCGGATGGGAGGCGGCCCCGGTTAGCCTGCCGCTCTGCTCTTCCATCAACCTGTCGGGCCATAGCGCAACCGGTCCGGATGGCCAAGAAAGACAGGGTTGCCGATGCATCGGTGAGCTTGACAAGCCGTGGCCAAGGCAGAAGGTTGCAGCCAGATCAGTGGTTTTGCGAACCCCGGTGGGCCCAGCCGGTGGTGTGCTTTTCAATCGCACTGAACAGCTCGTACATCACCATCGCCATGGCACCCACCACCACCAGCCCGGCAAAAGCCAGGCCCATCTGCATGCTTGAGCCCGCCGAGATCAGCAGGTAGCCAATGCCCTCGTTGGCAGCCGTCATCTCGCTGACCGTGGTGCCAACAAAAGCCAGCGTGATGGCGACCTTGAGCGAGCCATAAAAGTAGGGCATGGAACGCGGCAGGCCAACCTTGACCAGCACGTCCCAGCGCTTGGCACCGAGCACCCGCAGCACGTCTTCGAGTTCGGGCTCCAGCGTCGCCAGACCGGTGGCGATGTTGACCATGATCGGAAAAAAACTGATCAAAAACGCCGTCAGGATGGCCGGCCCCACGCCAATGCCAAACCACACCACCAGAATCGGCACAAAAGCCGCTTTGGGCAGCGCGTTGAAGGCTGTCATCAGCGGGTAAACCGCCGCGTAAGCCAGGCGCGAGCTGCCAATCACAAAACCCAGCAGCACGCCGACCACAATCGCCAGTCCAAAGCCGACCATGGTGACCCAGAAAGTGCGCCAGGCATGGCCGGCAATGTTGTCACGAAACTCCCAGAACTGCGTCCAGATGCGCCACGGGCTCGGGAAGATGAATTCCGACACGTCAAACGTTGCGCACAATATTTGCCACAGCACCACAACGGCCACCAGCAACAGCCAGGGCGACCAGATTTCAACTTGCTTTTTGTTCAACATATTGCCTCCTGCTTATGGCTTGCTGACAGCACCACTTTGGCGCATGGCACCGATGTGACCGCGCAATTCATGCACGATATCGGAGAATTCTTTGGTGTAGGTGATCTCCAGGTCACGCGGGCGGGCCAGGTCAATGTCGCGGCGCACCACAAAGCGGCCCGGGCTTTTGCTCATCACGTACACCGTGTCGGCCAGAAAAACCGATTCGCGCAGGTCGTGGGTGACCAGAATCACGTTGAACCGCTGCTCGGTCCACAGGTCGCGCAGAATGCACCACAACTCTTCCCGGGTGAAGGCATCGAGTGCACCAAAGGGCTCATCGAGCAGCAGCATCTTTGGCTCGTGTATCAACGCCCGGCAAATGCTGGCACGCTGCTGCATGCCGCCCGAAAGCTGCCAGGGAAACTTGTCTTCATAACCGCCCAGACCGACTTTTTGCAGCAGTTTGCGCGCGCGCTCCTCGTATTCCTTGCGTTTGGCCTTGAAGTTGCTGCGGTACGGCTCAACAATTTCCAGCGGCAGCAGCACGTTGTTCATGGTGCTGCGCCAGGGCAGCAGCGACGAAGCCTGAAACGCCATGCCCGAAATTTTGAGTGGCCCGGTGACCGGCTGCCCGTCAATCAATACACTGCCCATGGACGGCATCTTCAGCCCGGTGGTGAGCTTCATGAAGGTCGATTTGCCGCAGCCCGACGGCCCGACAATGGCAATGAATTCGCCCTGGCGTACTTTCAGGTCAATGGCTTCCACGGCAAAGTTGTTGGCTGCCAGCAACTCGTCGTTGTAAGCCAGCCAGACATCCCGAAAATCAACAAACCAGGGGGGGTGTGGTGTTTCCATCATCAGGTCTCACAGTTGGTGATCGGCGTTGCCTTTTTGAGCAGTCTGGCCCAGCCAGGCGGGTCAACCCATTCGCGTCGGGACTTGGCTACCGCTGCCGCGTCGGTGGCCGTGGCCGTAGCCAAGACGGCCAGGTGTAGCCCCGTCAGAGTGCTGGCCAGATCATTGCAAAAAATACAGGAAATATGGCTTCAGCCCTTATCCTGATTGCGTAAGCAGCTATATATTTAAAAGCGTCTCAGGCCTTGGTGATAGGCGTTACTTCTTGGGCAAAATCGCCAGTTCCGCCTTGGCGGGCAAAAAGCTGCCGTTCCACACGGTATCGGCATTGACGCGGCTCTTGGTGTTGAAGGCATCCGACACCTGACTGGCCATCAGCGTCAGGCGTGGCCCATTGACCTGGCCAAAACCTTCGGCGCGCGCGTTCGGGCTGTTGATGGCCGTGTCGATCGCCAGTTTCAATCGGCGGGTTTCCAGTTCGACATTGACAATGCCGTCACGCGCCTTGACATCCGCAATGGCCGCTGCCGGGTTAGCCATCACGTCCTTGGCCCCTTTGGCAAAGGCCTGCAGAAAAGCCTTGATGGCGGCCGGGTTCTCCTTGACCAGTTTTGGCGAAGCGATGATCACATTGCCGTACAGTTTGACCCCGTAATTGGGGTAAGGCAGCACCACCACATCCTCAGCCTTGACGCCCCGAGCTTCCAGGTTCAGCAACGAGGTGAAGGTAAAGCCGGTGATGGCATCGACATCGCCACGCACCAGCATGGTTTCGCGCAGCGGCGGGTCCATCGCGGTCCAGGTCACACCGGTCACGGCGTTGGCCTTGGCAA
>DAOSLL010000029.1:0-14741 GCA_035368905.1 Rhodoferax sp. | reverse complement strand
TGAGCCGCGCACAAAGTATCAGGATTTCTTTCAATCCCCTTGTTGCTACCGCCTGTCAGCGGCGGTTCAGTCCAACGGGGTTTATCTTGCGCGGCGGGCGTTGTGCGTCTTCCATCAGCGTCGTCGGGCGCAAGATAGATGCTATTCGTTGGGCATCACAAGCACAATTCTTCGCGTCACACCGCCAAAAATCCCGCTGAGCCGCCCGCCAGTGTTCACTGTCAGACACAATACAGTTGCCCCGCACACATCGAGACTGCAATGCCCGAACAAGCTCATATTTCTACCGAAGAACCAGTCGATGACCTCGACGAACTAAACGAAGTTCTTCCAAATACCTACTCCATAACGTCCTATGGATCGGACCCACCCGTCGATGGCTTGGTGAAGCGAATGGATCAGGGTGATATTGTCGTTCCACTCTTTAGTTCTGAACCTGAGAAAGGTCAGTCGACAGTGGGTTTTCAGCGGGAATTCGTCTGGACGAAACCACAGTCAGACAAATTTGTGGAGTCCCTGTTGCTTGGCCTACCAGTGCCTGGAATATTTATGGTCAAGGAAGCGAACGGGAAACACCTTGTACTTGATGGTCAGCAACGCCTGAGAACTCTCCAATCATTCTACGGCGGGGTACTTCAAGGCAAAGAGTATCTCTTGGAGCATGTTCAAGAAAAATGGAAGGGCATGACATATAAGACGCTCCACGCCGATGACCGCAGACGCCTTGACGACAGCATTATTCACGCAACGATAATTCGGCAGGATGAACCGACGGAGGATCAGAGCAGCGTATACCTTATCTTCGAACGATTGAACTCGGGCGGAACGTTTCTTCAACCTCAAGAAATCCGTGTTGCTCTATATCATGGAGCCCTTGCAACGCTACTTAGCAAATTGAACAGCAATGCCGACTGGCGATCGCTCTTTGGCAAAAAGAGCGCCAGATTGAAGGATCTCGAACTCATCCTGCGATTCTTCGCCATGCACCATTACGCCCCAAGTTACAGGCGCCCGATGAAGGATTTTCTCAACCGCTACATGGCCGCAAACCGAGCCCTTGCGAAGCAATCTGCGGAGCAACTCAGCGCGTTGTTTGATTCCACAATCGGAATTGTCCGTTCAAGAATCGGGCCCAGAGCATTTCGCCTTGACCGCGCGATAAACGCGGCAGTGGTGGACTCCGTCATGGTGGGTGTTGCTTCAAGACTGGCAGCCGGCCCTGTAACGCAACCTGAGGCATTCGCTATAGCCTATGCATCCCTCTTGGCCGACGGAGGGTTTCGTCTGGCTGCGGAGCGGTCAACCGCTGACGAAGAGAATGTGAAGACACGTCTATCAAAGGCCAAGGAAGCATTTGCCGCAGTACCATGACCGGGCGACTCCAAATCACGCGAATGCGGAACCGGCTGGACGCGACATTTCTGCGAGCTCCAGGCCCGGGCAGCGATTTGGAGTTTCAATCTGATTTCGCGAAGTATCTCTGCGTCCTTGTCTCGGGCTTCTTCGAAAATGCCATTACTGCTCTCATCCTTGACTACGTTGAGCGCAGAAGCTCGCCCGAAGTGACGCTCTACGTCGAGCGTCAATTGAAGTATTGGACGAACCCGAACACAGAGAAGATCGTAAGTCTGCTTTCGTCCTTCGATTCCACGTGGGGGAAGGATGCAACCACGCATCTTGTAGACGCCCGGAAAGAGAGCTTGAATAGTCTTGTGTCGCTTAGACATAAGATCGCACACGGCGAATCTGTCGGGACGAGCCTGTACCAAGTTAAGGAATACTACAAGACCGTTCGCGAAGTAGTTGAGTACCTCACAGACTTAATTGAGCCGAGCTAGTAGTCCGTTCCACCAAAACGAATACATGAAATCGTGTCTTTTGCCGCCTGGCGTTGTTGCTCGTCGTTGCCATAGCTACGGTTACGTCTCCACCTCGCGCCTAGCCAGACGGAAAAATCCATCAATTTCATTTTGTATCCATTTTGATGAAACGTATTACTAGGCACCATCAGTGACGTCTAACGATTAAAGTTAGATCGTGCGAAGCCACGATCTGAACCGTTTGTGTGTGCCCAGCATGGGCGCGAACTGATGGGGTGCAAGTCCCCTGTGGGAGAACCGAATTGGACTCATGAGAGCAATATCAACCACTAGCCGACGGCAAGGGCTGACCCGTGAGGGTTGGTTCGGAGGAAGCCTGAGTGCAAACGTGCGAGACGACGAACAGAAACCACATAGAAGGCCTGGAGGGTTGATGGCCAAGCTGGCACAAGACAGCAAAGCCCATCGGTTCGACGCTCAAGGTAAATGGTGCGTTTGTGCACGCAGAGTTCGCGTTCTTACCTGGGGAGAGCTGCTTCGCGAGCGGTGCACCTGGATGACGAAATAACCCGGAATGGTTCGCACTGGGTCACCAAGAACCTGGCATCGTGGCGATCTGTCCGCTTCGTGTCGAAGAAAGTGGCAGCAACGTCAGCAGGTTACCCGGTGACTCAAGCGCAGACGGCAAATGCGCCGATGCACGATGCGCATCACACCCCCGCCGCAACGAATCAACAGTTTCGGTCGTTCGACTGGGGTTGCAGTTGCTGACTCGGCTGGCGTTTTGCCACACGACTTGAACACCAGCAAACGCAGCAGCGCAATCAACCGCACGCTGTTGGGATGCAAAAACCCGTACAGGCATCAATGGCTTTGGGCTGCAGGCCTTTGAGCTTGATGTGTTTGAGGTGGCTTTTGTAGCGCTGGTCCAATTCAGCTTGGGTGCCGGGGTGAATGCTGGGGTGTCCTGACGAAATGCTGCGGAATCACGCCATCGCAATAGATGGAGTGAAGGTGCCGCTTAAATCGTGTCAGCCAGCGCTCTGTCGGTGCGATTTACGCCGCGTAGCGGCTTCGTCAAACCCCCCCATTTGAGCCGAGGCCCAACGGCAAACCACCAGGCCCGGCTCCGCTTGTCAGCGCAGATGTTCGCTAGTCGAGACAAAGTAAAATTCAAGAACGGCGTTCACCCCGGTTGGGGCTAGGCCTCTGCGCCGCTTTCCACATTTTTCATGAATCCCCACGCTGACCAACCTACAACCCTCACGGCGCTGATCAGCGGTTTGTGGAACAACCGGCATTTGATTTTTCAAATGGCAAGACGTGAGGTATTGGGGCGCTACAGGGGTTCCGTCATCGGTCTGGCTTGGTCGTTTTTCAACCCGGTGTTCATGCTGCTGGTGTACACCTTTGTGTTTTCGGTTATTTTCAAATCACACTGGGTTGGTGGCGGGGAGGAAGACAGCAAAACGCAATTTGCAGTGCTGCTTTTCGTCGGTATGATTGTGATGAGTCTGTTCAGCGACGTTCTGAACCGCGCACCTGGTCTGGTGCTGTCAAACGTCAACTACGTCAAAAAAGTCGTGTTTCCGCTGGAAATCCTTCCAGTCATTGCCGTCGGCGCAGCTTTGTTCCACAGCGTTATCAGCCTGGCTGTGTTACTCGCGGCCTTTGTGTTGCTGAACGGGTATCTGCATTGGACCATCATTTTCATCCCGCTGGTCCTTTTTCCTTTGGTGATACTCAGCACTGGGCTTGCCTGGATGCTGGCATCGTTGGGCGTATTTCTGCGCGATGTTGGACAAACCATTGTCATTGTTACCACGGTGTTGATGTTTCTTTCGCCGGTGTTTTACCCGGTGACGGCGGTGCCTGTGGCTTTTCGGTCGTTCATCCTGGCCAACCCCCTGACCTTCATCATTGAGCAGGCCCGCGAGGTGCTGGTGTGGGGCCACTTGCCAAACTGGTCAGGTTTGGGCATTTACACCCTCGGGGCGGTCATGACGGCTTGGGCGGGTTACGCCTGGTTCCAGAAAACCAGAAAAGGCTTCGCCGATGTACTCTGAAACGATTGCAAATGCCGCCAGGCCCGGTGTCCGACCGACTCGCGATGTGGCGATCAGCGTGAAAAATGTTTGCAAGGCTTATCAGATATACGACTCGCCGCGTGACCGGCTCAAGCAGTTTTTGCTCCCGAAGCTTGGGCGCTTGGTGGGTAAAGCGCCGAAACATTACTACAGGGAGTTCGCTGCACTTGCGGGCGTTTCGTTTGAAATCGGTCGGGGTGAAACGGTTGGCATCATCGGGCGCAACGGTGCGGGTAAATCGACCTTGCTGCAAATCATCTGCGGCACTTTGACGCCGACTAGCGGGCAGGTTGCGGTCAACGGGCGGGTTGCAGCTTTGCTTGAATTGGGCTCAGGGTTCAACTCGGATTTCACCGGGCGTGAAAATGTTCGCATCAATGCGGGTGTATTGGGCTTGACTGAACAGGAGATTGACCAGCGCATGAGCGACATTCTGGCATTTGCTGATATTGGTGATTTTGTTGACCAGCCAGTTAAAACCTACTCTTCGGGCATGTATGTACGGCTGGCGTTTGCCGTCGTCGTGCACGTTGATGCCGACATTCTGATCGTTGACGAAGCGCTGTCCGTTGGTGACATGTACTTTCAGGCCAAATGCATGGCGCACATGAAAAGACTGATGGAGTCAGGTGTCACGGTTTTGTTCGTCAGCCATGATGTAGGTTCCGTCAAGGCCCTGTGCAGCAGATCTGTTTACCTGGATCGCGGATCGGTGGTCGCGGTTGGGCCGACCGAGGCCGTCGTCGAGGCCTATTACGAGGCAGGTGTCAAGCGGGGCCAGGCAACCCGCCCAGTGGCGGCGGTATCGGCAAGACCGACAGGGGAATTCGATGCGAGCGAACTCGCTGCGCAGCGTCAATTTGCTGCCAGGGCAGCATTTCATCGCATCCAGAACGGCATGGCCGAACTGCTCGATGTCAGGCTGCTGGATGGGTCTGGCCAGCCGGTGGAACTGGTTGAGTTTGGACAGACGGTGATCCTTCGAATGGTCTTCAAAGGCAAGCTGGATTTGCCTTCGATTGGATTGGCCTACCATATCAGGGACAAGAACGGCTTTGACGTGATTTATTCTGACACTGGTATTGAGCACTGCCACATCACCAACCTGGGTGACGGTGAAGTCGTGACGATGGATTGGGAGTTCATGATGCATTTGCGCCAGGGGGACTATTCGATTGCTGCCATGCTTGCGATTCCGCAAGACTTGTCGGTTGGGAAGGTTGAGGTTTGCGACTTTGCGCCTTTGGCAGTCAGTTTCCAGGCGCAATGTGGGGCGCTGCCTATTTACGGTGCTGTTTACTGGGCGAACAAGGTGACACAGCAGAGATCGGGCGCTTTTGAGCAGGGCCGCTTATGAAGTTGCATTTGGGTTGTGGCACAAACCGGATCGAGGGCTGGCTCAATGTCGATATTGATTCACCCCAGGCAGACCTTCACGTTGACCTTCGGCAACCCTTGCCGTACGCAGATGCAACCGTGGCATTCATCTTCAACGAGCATTTTCTTGAGCACATCACACGTGACGAGGGGCTCACTTTCCTGCGTGAGTGTCGGCGGGTGCTGAAGCCGTCGGGGGTTTTCAGGGTGAGTACGCCCGACTTGCGTTGGTTGATTGCGCAGTACCAAAGTGGCAAGCTTGACGAGTGGACCGACGTTGGCTGGCTGCCGCAGACACCTTGCATGATGTTCAACGAAGGCATGCGTTTATGGGGACATCAATTTCTGTATGACCTTGCAGAACTGACTGCTGTCTTGCGGCAGGCTGGTTTTGCAAATGTCAGCCAGGTTGAGCATTCAAAAAGTTCGCATCCCGAACTTATCGGTCTTGAATGCCGACCGTGGCATCACGAGTTGATTGTCGAGGCACACTGATGGCATCCACCCGCACCATGGATGGAGGCACCTGAATGTCCGTCGACAAGCCCATTTATGTCACGCAGCCGAGCTTGCCCGCGCTTGAGGACTTTGTTTCTTCTCTTGAGCATGTTTGGGCTAGCAAAGTCCTGACCAATGGCGGTCCGTTTCATCAACAGTTGGAACAGGCCCTTTGCGATTACCTCGGAGTCAAACACCTGGCGCTATTTGTCAACGGCACCATCGCCCTGGTGACGGCGTTGCAAGCGTTGCGAATTGCTGGCGAGGTCATTACCACGCCTTATTCTTTTGTTGCGACCGCGCATTCCTTGCTTTGGAACGGCATCAAACCGGTTTTTGTCGATGTCGATCCGGTTACGCTGAACCTGGACCCGGCAAAGATTGAAGCTGCCATTACAGAGCACACCACGGCCATCATGCCGGTGCATGTCTACGGGAACCCATGTGATGTAGATGGCATCCAGCGCGTCGCTGATCGCTACAAGCTCAAGGTGATTTATGACGCAGCCCACGCTTTTGGCGTGCAAACGCAGGGTGTTAGCGTGCTCAACCATGGCGATCTGTCGGTGTTGAGTTTTCACGCCACCAAAGTTTTCAATACTTTTGAGGGCGGCGCCATCGTCTGCCCGGATGCACAGACCAAGCTGCGCATCGACCAGTTGAAAAATTTTGGTTTTGTCGATGAGGTGACCGTGGTTGCTGCAGGGATCAATGGCAAGATGAGCGAAATCAACGCGGCCTTTGGTTTGCTGCAACTCAAAACGATTGATCAGGAAATTGCGCGCCGCAAGGCAGTTGATGCGATTTACCGCGAACAATTGAGCCAGGTTGAAGGAATCCGCTGCCTGGCAGAGAACGCGCAGACAAGCGCCAACTACGGCTACTTTCCAATAATGGTGGAGTCGGCCTACCCACTCAGTCGCGACGGGTTGTACCAGAAACTGCGCGAACAGCACATTTACGCAAGACGGTACTTTTATCCGCTGATCTCGGATTTTCCGATGTACCGGGCATTTCCGTCCGCAAATCGGAGCAACCTGACCTTTGCCGCGAACGCTGCCGACAAGGTTCTGTGTTTGCCAATTTACCCTGGCCTTCAGGACATCGATCAATGGCGAGTTATTGACGCAATTCGGGGGAGGAGTTGATGGAAAAAATCAAGTTTGGTCTTTTTGGCGCAGGTGGCTTGGGCCGAGAGGTGATGCCCTATGCCAAAGCCAGCGTGTCCCGGACACTTGGTGTTTCACCTGACGTGGTGGATGTTTTTTTTGTGGAAACATGGGAACCCAAGCAAACTGAGGTCAATGGATATGGCCTGGTGTCGATGGAGAATTTTCTTCAAATGGCGGGGCCCCGTTACTTTAATGTTGCAATTGGTGATGGGCGTGTGCGCGAAGCGATCGTTAACCAGGTGGGCGGCGCCGCGCAGGCCTTGTCGGTTCACGCGCCACAAACGGTTTTTTTGGACTGCAATGCGATTGGCGCTGGCTCACTGTTTTGCCCCAATTCCATGGTGACCTCCAATGTCAGCATTGGCAGATTTTTCCAGGCTAATATTTATTCTTACGTGGCACATGACTGTGTCATTGGCGATTTTGTTACTTTTGCCCCTGGTGTCAGGTGCAATGGCAGGGTTGACATCCACGATTATGCGTATATCGGAACCAACGCGATCATCAGAGACGGGACACCTGACAAGCGGCGCAGAATCGGTGTTGGCGCGGTCATTGGCATGGGTGCTGTGGTAACCAAGGATGTTCCAGATGGTGTCACCGTGTTCGGTAACCCGGCGCGGGAACTGCCTCGAAAGCGCGGATAGTGATGAATCCAGGCTTCTCGGTCATCATGACTTCCTTTAATTACGGACGCTACATTGGCGCGGCAATTGAATCGGTTTTGGCTCAGACGCGCCAGGATTGGGAGTTATTGATCGTCGATGATTGTTCACAGGATGATTCCTGGGAGATTGTCAAAAGGTATCCTGATCCACGCATCAAAGCGCATCGGCACAGCGTCAATCAGGGGGCCTGCGCGGCGTACAACCGAGCCCTGAACATGGCGCGAGGCGACTACATCGCCAGTCTGGACTCGGACGATCTGTTCATGCCAACCAAACTTGAACGTCAGGGGGAATTCCTGGCATCTCATCCGGAAGTCGGCATCTGCGGTACTTTTGTTGTTGAGATCGATGGCGATGGCGGCAAGATGACCGAACAAACACCGTTCGCTGACTGGTTTAACGTTGCCATGGATCTCAATGTGCCGGTGAACTGGATGCGTGAAAACCGGTTGTGTCATTCCGGCGCGGTCGTGCGTACCGAACTGCACAAGCTGGTGGGCGATTTCGACAACAAGCTGGTTTACACACCGGACTGGCAGTTCTGGGTCAGATCGCTGGTCGCCGGGGTTCGTTTTCATGTGCTCGACCAGCCTCTTGTTGGGTACCGCAATCATGGTGCCAACATCACACACAAAAACACCCAGGGCGCAGTATTGGAGCAGGCAGACACTTCGGCACGCTTCTTCATCCCTTGGCTGGTTCGGCAAGAACGCCTTGATCTGGTTGATCGCATCGTCCGAAGTTATGTCAGCGATTGCACGTCTGATGACTTGCAGCGCAAGATTGCTGAGCGACTGTGCCATGGTGGCGTTGAATCTGGCATGGCTCTGATCAGTCTTGTCCGCCGCCAGGACGCTGAGTTGGCGGCCCGGGATGTCGAAATCAATCGACTGGCCCAAGGAAACGAGTGGTTGTCCTCACAGCGCGAGGCATGGGAAAACGCCGCTACAGAGCGAGAACAGACCATTGGAAGGCTGATGGTTCAAATGCAGGCAAATGCAGAACAATTGGCAACTGCCTTAGCTGAATTGGCCGCACGCGATGCCAGCCTGGCAATGATTCGTCAGGACAGGGGTATGCGAGTCACCAATTTTTTGCGGGGCGGAAAGTTTTTTTGAAATGCAGTCAATCACATCAAGCAATTTCAATTTGAAGCAAGCTTGTTTCAAAAGCCAAGCCGTTGATTAATTGACCGGTTTTTAGCTTACTGCTTTCATCATCGGCAATCTTTCGTCAGCAGATTCCAAAGTCATTGAATTAACCCAAATCACTTCTATTCATCATCGTAGCAACCGCCTATGCTATTTTTCCGCAGACCTAGCAGTGAAAGATTTTCCATCAAAGGCTGGGCGATGAAGGCGATAACAACCGATAAGCCGTCATGATTAGATTAAGCCACCAAGCCTTGTTTCACTCAAATGATTGATTCCCTGTCTCCTGATTTTGCCGACACTCCAGGTCGAAGATTGCAACAACCCAGCTACCAACTTGGCTCAGAAGCGGGCAAAGCTGCCGAAGTTTCGATCATCACCCCCTACTACAACACGGAAGCACTGTTTTTGGAGACATTTGTGTCCCTTTTGGCGCAGTCGTTACAGAACTGGGAATGGGTGATCGTCGATGACGGTTCGACTGACCCCCAGTCAATGGCCAGACTCGCCGAGGTGGCATCCAAAGACCTGCGCATCAAGGTCTTTCGGCAGCCAAATGCCGGACCAGGATCGGCACGCAACAAGGCTGTCAAGCATTCTGTTGGACGCTATCTATTCCTGCTTGACAGCGATGACATGGTGGAGCCAACCTATCTTGAAAAATGTGTCTGGTTTCTGGATTCAAATCCAGAGTTTGCATTCTGCAATTCTTACAGCGTTGTTTTCGGTGATGAGGAATATCTTTGGACGACTGGATTTGAGCGGGGTAAATTGCACTTGAAGGCCAATAGCGGGCCACCCATTTCAGTTATTCGTCGCGATGCTTTTTTGGATTCTGGTGGTTTTGATGAATCAATCCGGTTTGGTCATGAAGACTGGGATTTCTGGCTGGCGATGGCCAAGGCAGGTCATTGGGGCCATACCATTCCAGAATACCTGCAGTGGTATCGCAAACGCGGTCACGGCCGTTTTGAACAGATCATGCGCACCGGCGATGTCAATCGCAACTTCGAGAAGCTCATACATGAAAAGTATGCCGGTCTGGAAAAAAAGTTTCCCGCACCCACAAGGCGACCACTCATACCTTTTGAAACCTTGATGGCGACTTCAAGAGTCAATAACCATTTGGCTCCAAATCCTGGCGGTCGCCGCATCATGTTCATCGTCCCGTGGATGGTTGCCGGCGGTGCAGACCGGGTGAATCTGGACTTGATTGAGGGATTGTCAAAAAAGGGGCACGACATCAGCGTTTGTGCAACCTTGACTGCAGACCATACCTGGGAGCACCAATTTTGTCGCTTTGCATCAGACGTTTTTGTGTTGCCCAATTTCCTTCACGCATCAGACTATCCGAGATTCCTGTCGTATCTCATTGAGTCCCGGAGCATTGATACGGTGGTGGTGACTGGCAGCACGATTGGCTATCAGTTGCTGCCCTACTTGCGATCAGTCTCGTCCGGTGTCGCCTTTATTGACATGTGCCATGTTGAAGAACTTCATTGGCTAAACGGTGGTCATCCCAGGTTTGCCATCGGTTATCAGGAATTGCTTGATCTCAACGTTGTCACGACCCGGCATCTTGCGCAGTGGATGCTGGGGCGCGGTGCCGATGAAAGTCGCATCAAGGTCATGCACACAGGCGTTCGTGCAGCGCATGAATCCCAATTGGCAGGTACACGTGACAGGGTAAGGGCAGAGTTGAAAATCCCTGCCAACTTGCCGGTGGTTGTATTTGCTGGCCGGATTTGCGAGCAGAAGCGTCCGGCCTTGCTGGCTGAGATTCTGAAAAAAGTCAGCGACACGGGCTTGAAGTTCAATGCCTTGATCGTTGGCGATGGGGATCAACGGGCTTTGCTTGAGGCAATGCTCAGTCAATACCATTTGACCGTCCAGGTTCAGATGCTTGGGTCAGTGTCACATCAACGGTGGCTGGACCTGCTGGTGGCCTCGGATGTCCTGTTGATGCCCTCGCAATACGAGGGTATTTCAATCGCCTTGCTGGAGGCGATGGCAGCAGGGGTTGTTCCCGTCGTGGCGAATGTGGGTGGTCAGGAAGAAATCGTCAGCCCTGATGTAGGCGTGCTGATTGCGCACGGTCCGCACGAGCTCCAGCAGTATGCCGATGCGGTCCATCACCTTTTGTCTGATTCTTCCCATTTGAAGCAGATGGCAGACCAGTGCAAGGCAATGGCTGCCCGGCAGTTTTCCTGGCAGGGCATGATTGACGCTTTTGAGGGCATCATGGACGAATCACATCGCTTGCGCGTGCTCCGGCCTCGACACCCGATCAGTCCGGGGTTTGGGTACGAGATGGCCTCACTGGCGCTGGAGTACAAGCGACTTGGCGACACCGTGGATTGGATGTGGCGCGCTCAGCCGCTGTCAAGCAGCGTCAGCGCGGCCATGGTTGCCAGCCCGGCAGAGGCCCAGGCAATCGCAAAATTTGCTGTTCTGCTCAGCCAGTCGAGGCTTGGACGTTTGGTTTTTGGCAGCCGGTTTTTCCGATCATTGGCCAAAAGGCTATACCATCGAATGACCAGACTTGGAGTCTCGTAAACTCGATTACCCTGGCGAGCGTTGTGAATGGTGGATCGATTCGGGATTCTTGATGAAAATTGTGATTTTTGGTGGTGGCGGATTTATTGGGTCAACCATCGTTGATCGACTTCTGCTTGAAGGCCATGAAATCAGGGTTTTCGAGCGTCCCAGGGTTGCCGCCTTTCGCAAGTTCATGCCAGGCGAGAGGGTTGACTGGCTCGCCGGTGATCTTGCCAGCACACACGATGTGAATGATGCCATTCAGGGCGTTGATGCAGTGCTGCACCTGGTGTCAACTACATTGCCAAAAAACTCCAACGAAGATCCGATCTATGACGTGCAGAGCAATGTGGTTGCGTCCCTCCAAATGCTCAACGCGATGGTGGCGCAAGGTGTGCCAAAGATCATATTCATCTCTTCTGGTGGCACGGTCTATGGAAACCCGGTGTATTTGCCTATCGATGAAAAGCATCCAACTGACCCGCTGGTGTCCTACGGCATTACCAAACTTGCGGTAGAAAAATACCTGCAGTTATACGAGCGCCTGCACGGCATCACGGCCATCGTCCTGCGCGTGGCCAATCCTTATGGCGAGCGCCAGCGACCTGAGACGGCGCAAGGTGCGGTTGGCGTGTTTCTGCACCATGCACTGCGCGGCATGCCAATTGATATCTGGGGAGACGGCAGTGTGACGCGAGATTACATTCACGTCAGCGATGTAGCCGAGGCATTTGCCAGCGCCGTGAGCTACAACGGGAGTAAAAGGCTGTTCAATATCAGCTCTGGCGTTGGCACCAGTCTTAACCAGTTGCTGTCGTTGCTGGAAGATGCGCTCGACAAACCCATTGAGCGTCGCTATCTTCCGGGCCGTGCGTTTGATGTGCCGGTCAGCGTATTGAACAATTCACTGGCCTGTGAACATCTTCATTGGTCACCTGCGGTCGCGATGCGCGAGGGCATCACCCGCACCGCGCAATGGATGGCTGAGGAAATGGCGCGTTGAAAATACTGTTGACGGTCCATCAGTTTTTGCCGGAGTATGCCGCTGGAACTGAGGTTTTGACTTGTTCTGTGGCCTGTGAACTGATTGCTCGTGGTCATGAGGTTCATGTGCTGACCGCCTTTCCGTCGCAACAGCAGGCCAGTGATGAACAACGCTTCGATGAATATGACCATGACGGCATTCATGTCTACCGCTTTCACCATGCCTATACGCCCATGGCGGGTCAAACGTCGATGATTGAAATCGGCTACGACAACCGCCTGGCTGGGGCGTATTTCAAGAAAATCGTAGCAGCATTCAAACCCGATCTGGTGCATTTTTTCCACCTCAACCGTCTGGGTACATCATTGATCGAACTGGCCGCACAAGCGGGAGTCCCGGCCTACCTGACCCCTACCGACTTCTGGACGATTTGCCCTACAGCGCAACTCGTCCTGTGCAATGGTCGCCTGTGTGCTGGCCCGAGCTTTCATGCGGGCAACTGCATCAAGCATTTTGCCGAGCGAACGCAAAAAGGACTGATCAGCAAGTTCGCCAAATGGACACCAACCCCGCTGGCGGGCGCGCTCGCCAGGCTCACCAAAGCCGGGCTGTTGCCGCGCTACCCGCATGACGGCGAGGTGAAGGCCATAAGTGGTCGCCTGTCCACCAACATAGGCCGACTCAATCAATTGAGAAAAATCATAGCGCCCAACAGGTTCATGGCCGATTTGCTGCTTCGGCATGGTGTTTTGCCCAGCCGGGTCGCCCAATCGAGCTATGGCATTGATCTGCCGACCGAGCAATTTGCCCGCATCAGGCGGTCGTCCGGGCAAGCTCTGCGGGTTGGCTTCATTGGTACCCTGGCGCACTACAAGGGCTGCCATGTTTTAATCGAGAGTTTCAAGACCTTGCCGACTGGCCGGGCAACCTTGAAAATATATGGCAACACCCAGGCGTTTCCAGGCTATGTCAGTGATTTGCAACAGCGGGCTGGCAATCATCCATTCATCGAATTTTGTGGGGTTTTTTTGAATTCAAAGATCTCGCAGGTCATGGCTGAGCTGGATGTTCTGGTGGTCCCTTCACTCTGGTACGAAAACACCCCGCTGGTGGTCTATTCAGCCCAGGCCGCCGGTTGTCTGGTGCTGGCTTCAAACTTTCCGGGTATTTCCGAGGTTGTGCAAGACGAGGTCAATGGCTTGTTGTTTGAAGCCGGGCATTCCGAGGCTCTCGCCGCGCGGCTTGTTCGCCTGTGCAATGAGCAGGGTCTGTCGGAGCGGCTGCTTGCCAGGGTTGATCGGCCGAAATCAACCGTCGCTTATGTGGATGAACTGCTGGACTTCTGGATGACCGCCTGAATGAAAACAGTCGCCATCATCATTGTCAATTGGAACTCGTGGGAACTGTTGGCTCGCTGCCTGCGAGCGCTTGCCAAGCAGACCTGCCAGGACTTCAGTGTCACCATCATTGATAACGCCAGCACCGTACCGATGCCGGAGCACTTGCTGGCAGACTACCCATGGGCCAAGCTGGTGTTCAACAGTCACAACACCGGTTTTGCCGCTGCCAATAATCTGGCGGTACTGCAGCACACGGAACAGACTGACTGGATTGCCCTGCTCAACCCGGATGCTTTTCCAGAGCCTGATTGGCTGGCCCAGTTGCTGGCCGCCACTGTCGCGCATCCTGACTGCGCCGTTTTTGCCAGCCGACAGCTTAGCGCGGGTGATCCGTCGCGTCTGGATGGTGATGGTGACACCTACCACATGAGCGGGCGTGCATGGCGCGAGGGCCACAGCTTCAAGGTGCCACCAAACAGCCCGGCAGTCGCCGATGTCTTCTCGCCGTGTGCCGCTGCTGGCCTGTATCGACGCAGCGCCTTTGTTGAAGTTGGCGGTTTTGATGAAGATTTTTTCTGCTATTTCGAAGACGTTGACCTGGGTTTCAGGCTGCAGTTGGCTGGTTACGGGTGTTGCTTGATCACCACCGCAGTGGTGCACCATCTGGGCTCATCAACCACTGGTGGGCGCCATGGCGATTTTGCGGTCTATCACGGACACCGCAACCTGGTGTGGACCTATTTCAAGAACATGCCAGGCATCTTGTTCTGGGTATTTTTGCCCCTGCATCTGGCCATCAATCTGGTTACCTTGGTGCACCACGGCCGACGGCCAGCGTTGATCCTGCGTTCCAAGCGCGATGCACTTTTTGGCTTGCCCGCCATGCTGAAAAAGCGTCGATTGATCCAGCGCCATCGTCGCACATCGATCAGATCATTTTGGCGAATTCTGGACAAACGGATTTTGCCGAAATAGGCCGCTTTTCAGCGTCGGCGCTGGCGCTTAGGATGCGGTCAGGAATAACTTCCCCTATTTGCACCGGCGGATTTGGGCGCACAGTGTCGTTGCAAGACGCTTGTTCAGCCAGCTAAACGGCGCGTCTTGC
>DAOSLL010000028.1:0-14905 GCA_035368905.1 Rhodoferax sp. | reverse complement strand
GTTGCACTACCGGCACGTTTGCTGCTGGAAAGATCAGCATGAGCGGAATGAACATGCCATGGTCGAAACCGCGTTGCGCATTGCTGGCACTGGCGATACCAGCGGCATTGAGCATCTTGACGATCTGATCTGCCAGCGCGGGCTGACCCGGTGCGGGGTACTTCAGTTCGTAGGTGTGAGGCGGAAAGCCGTAGTAGTCATAAATCAGTTTCGGCTGCGCACCTTGGGTCACAGCGAAATGTGGCTCCAGCCAGTGTGCTGACACCATCACAATGGCTTTTGGCGGACGAGGCAGGGTGGCCGCCAGATTTTTCAAAAAATCAGCCATGCGATGCCATGCGTCTGGTGGATTCCAGTCCATGAAAAAGCACGGACCGCCCCCGTGGGGGATGAACCAGGTTGGCATTCTTGCGCTGGTGTTTCGGGGGGCGTTTGGCATATTGGTGCTTTCTTCAGATTTGAATGTTTGAGGCGTTTGGCTGAAGCCCGATTCCTCAGTTGACCACTTGGTTATATCTGCAATTGCATTTCCAGGTTTTTCGTGTCTGCGCATTTGTGCATCGTTCAATACAGTCGGCAATTTGGCTCACAAGGGTGCTTCCTGCTGTTCAGGTTTTCACGCTGTGAATACGCGAGATGTTGCAACACCAGCGCCCGTTCATAGGCTGAGTCCAGCCGCTTGTTCGTGGTGCGTCGGACTTGCTCATCCATCACTTTTGCGACCTTGTGCGGCCTGGCTGATTGAGCTTGGACGGCGACCTGGGCGGGTCCAGGTTGGCCACGGTTGAGTGGGTTGGGTGGCCATGCTGCGGCGCAAGCCTTGCCGTAGCCGCATTTGCCGCATCTTGTATGCCAAATTGGCCTCCAGCCCTTTTGGAGCATGCGTCAGAAGCTACCAATAATGTAGCATAAAATCTCAAATGTCCGCCCACGCCGGGTGCTTCTCCATCAGCTCAATCAAGCGCTTAGCCTAACCCGGACGAGCCGGAATTGGGCGGCCTTCGTCGCGAGGGCGCGACTCCTACACAAACAGTCGGCACCTATTTGAATTTGCAGGAGCCGCGCCCTCGCGACGAATGACTTTGAATGTTTGAATTCTTCGCATGATTTGCAAAGACTTGACTTGTTAGAGACTAAATCCTTGCGGGTAAACGCTTTGTGGCTCGGCACGGCCAGCGGGCGTGGTCGGTGCAGGCATGCCATCCGGGTCATGCCTCAGATGGCGGTCATCGCGCAGCGCAATCGGTGGTTCTTTCAACGGCACTTGATTTCAGCCTCAAAATGGCTGCCTTCCGGCAATCGCTCACCAAACTGTTCAACCATGCGCATCCTCCACACCTCCGACTGGCACCTGGGTCAGCATTTCATGGGCAAGAGCCGCCAGGCCGAGCACCAATGCCTGATCGACTGGCTGTTGCTTCAAGTCGATGCGCACGCGGTAGACGCGGTGCTGATCGCCGGCGACATTTTCGATATTGGCTCACCGCCCAGCTATGCGCGGGAGCTGTACAGCCAGTTGGTGGTGCGCCTGCACCGCGCCGGTGTTGCGCTGCTGCTGCTCGGGGGTAACCATGATTCGGTCGCCACGCTGGGCGAGAGCCGCGTGTTGCTGGCCTGCCTGAGCACCACCGTGGTGGCGGCGCTGGAGGGTGCTGCAGATCAGGTCCTGGTGCTGCCCTTGCTGGGCGGCAAAGGCGAGGCCGGTTGCGTCGTCTGCGCCGTGCCTTTCGTCCGCCCCCGTGACGTGTCGCAAAGCCAGGCCGGGCAAAGCGCCGAGGAAAAGCAGCAATCCATGCAAACCGCCATTGCCGCCTATTACCAGTCGGTGCATGACGCAGGCCGGGCCCGCCAGGCCGCGCTGCACCACGAGCTGGGTCGCATCGTGCCGCTGATCGCCACCGGGCATCTCACCACCGTGGGTGCCAGCAGCAACGAGTCGGTGCGCGAGATCTATGTGGGCTCACTCGATGCCTTTCCCACGGCGGCCTTTCCGCCGGTTGACTACGTCGCGCTGGGGCACATCCACAAGGCGCAAAAGGTGGGTGGGCTGGACCACATCCGCTACTGCGGCTCGCCCATTGCCCTGGGGTTTGACGAAGCCCGACAGCAAAAAGAAGTGTTGCTGGTGGACCTGGGCGCGGGCGGTCTTGCTGCCGTCACGGCCTTGCCGGTGCCACGCTTTCAGCCGCTGGTTTCGGTCAGCGGCAATCTGCTTGAGCTGGCCACCGCCATTCAGGTGGCGGCCGCAGAAGGCTCGGCCGACCAACCCGTCTGGCTTGAAGTCACTGTGGCCGAGGATGACTATTTGTCTGACCTGCCCGCGCGCATCGATGCCATGACCCACGGGCTGCCGGTCGAGGTCTTGCGGGTGCGCCGCCTGCGCGGCACGGCAGCGGCCAGCCTGGCCAGTGAGCTGAGCGAAACGCTCGATGAACTCAGCCCCGACGATGTTTTTGCACGCCGCCTGGCGCAGGAGGAACTGGCACCAGACCTGCAACTGGCCCTGCACCAGCGTTACCGCGCAGTGGTTGCCAGCCTGGTTGAAGGGCAAGCATGAAAATCCTCAGCCTGCGCCTGAAAAACCTCAACTCGCTCAAGGGCGAGTGGTTCATCGACTTCAGAAAACCCCCGTTTTCCGACAACGGCCTGTTTGCCATCACCGGCCCCACTGGCGCTGGCAAATCAACGCTGCTTGATGCCATTTGCTTGGCGCTGTACCACGAGACCCCGCGCCTGAAAAGCATCTCGGCCGCAGCCAACGACATCATGACGCGCCACACCGTGGATTGCCTGGCCGAGGTGGCGTTTGAAGTCAAAGGCGCTGTGTACCGCGCCTTCTGGAGCCAGCGCCGTGCCCGCGACAAGGTCGGCGGCGCGCTGCAGGCCCCCAAAGTGGAACTGGCCAAAGACGACGGCACGATTCTGAGCAGCCAGAGCAACGACAAACTCAAGCGCATTGCCGAGATCACCGGCCTGGACTTTCCCCGCTTCACCAAGTCCATGCTGCTGGCCCAGGGCGGCTTTGCGGCTTTTCTGAACGCCAGTGCCAATGACCGGGCCGAGCTGCTGGAGGAACTCACCGGCACCGAGATCTACGGCGACATCTCCAAAAAAGTGTTTGAGCAGGCGCGCGAGGCCAAACAGCAGCTCGACCAGCTCAAGGCCCGTGCCGACGGTGTGGAGCTGTTGACGGTGGAGGCGCGCGATGGCAAACAAGCCGATGTTGACCGCTGGGGGGTTGAGCTGGCGGGCGTGCAATTGGCCCAGCAAACCACCTTGGCGCAACGCCAGTGGCAGCATGATCTGGCGCAAAGCCAGCAAGAGGTGCAGACCAACGAGGCCGCTTGCCTTGATGCGGCAACCGCGATTGATCTGGCAGCACCCGAACTGCAACGCCTGATTGAGAGCGAGCCCGCGCAGGCGCTTAAACCCTTGCACGACAGGTGGCAGCAAGCGCAGGCCACCTGCAAAGCCAGTGACAGTCTGCAAAACAAGCTGCTGCAAGACCACCAGCGCGAGACCACAGCGCACTACCAGCAGCAGCACCTGGCGCAATCCCTGGCCAGTCAGATAGCGCAAAACGCGCAGGGCCAGCTCAAGCTCACCGAGCACGCGCACAAAACACTCACCGACTTCTGCGCCGCGCACCCGCAACACGCCGCCCTGGGCGAACGCCTTGGCAGTTGGCGCCAGCAGTTTGAACAACGGCAGAAACTGCAACAAAGCCTGGTCGCCCAGCAACTGGCCTTGAAGAAGTTGCAAGACGAACAAGCTAAGCGCAGCCGCACGATCACCGCCCAGCGCGCCCTGGTGGACACCGCTGCGCTGGCCGATACCACAGCGGCATCCGCGCACCAATTGGCACAGGCCGAACAAGAGCTTCGCCTGGCCGGGCAAACACCGGCTGCCTTGCGGCAACAGTGGCAAGCCCGGCAGGGCCACGTCCACCGCTGGCAACAACTCGAAGCCGAAGCTCAAGTGCGCCGCGAACTCAGCGTTCAGCAAACCGCGCTGGCAGACGAGGTGCAGCAAGCCGAACACACCATCGCGGAACAACAGGCCACCGTGGCGGCGCTGCGGGCGCAACACCAGGTTTCGAGGGAGCAGGTGGCAGACAAACAAAAGCTGCTCGACCAGGAACGCCGCATTCAGAGCCTGGACACCCACCGCCGCGCCTTGCAGCCGGGCGCGGCCTGTCCGCTGTGTGGCGCGACAGAACACCCGGCGATTGCGGCCTACCAGGCGCTGGACGTGTCCGCCACCGCCGCCGCCTTGAAGCAAAAGCAGGATGAACTTGACCAATTGCAGACGCAAGGCCAGAGCGCCGCCACCACTTTGGCAGCCAGCCAAGCCAAACAAACCGAGCGGTTCAAAGCCCAGGACAAAGTCACCCGGCAGATAGCCCAGTGGCAAACCAACTGGGCCGCAGCCAAATCCCTGGTCAATGCCACGCCGCCGCTGACCGGCGACGCTTGGCAAAACGCCGACACCCTGGCCGCTGGCCAGCAGGCCGCAGCGCAGGCACTGGCCACACTCGCCAGTGTCCTGCAAGCCGCAGAAGCTGGTGAGCAAACCCTGCAACGCGCCCAAACCGCAGCCACCCAAAGCGCCCAGCAACATCAGGCGGCACAAAGCCAGCTCGCGCTGCTGTCGCAAGCGGCCAAAGACGCGCAACAGCGCCAGACCGCACTGGAGCAAGAAGGCCAGTCCTATCAGCAAGACCTCACCGCCCTGGAAGCCAGCCTGCAAACCGCCCTGAGTGCAGCGGGGGGCTACAGCTTGCCAGCCGACCCCAAACCGTGGCTGCAAGAGCGCGCTGGTGAATGGCAACGCTGGCAACAGACTCAACGCCAACTGCAAGACTTGGCGCAAACCATCACCCGCCAGCAAGCCGAAAACGAAGCCGCGCAAACCCAGGCCAAGCTGTGGTGCCAACGCTGGGCTGACCTGCAGGCCAGCGCCGGTGATCAAGCCATGCCGCTGCCCGCGCACCCGCCAGTGGCTGCCGATGCCTTACCGGCAGCGCTCACCGCTTGCAGCGACAGCATCACCCGCCTGACCCAAAACATCGCCTCCCTGGCCGGGCAGCAGACGCAAGTGGCCAACGCCCTGGTGCAGCAACGCAGCACCTTGCTTGAGGCCGAAGCCGCCTGGTACACCGCCCTGCAGACCAGCCCATTCGCCGACGTGTCAGCATTTGAGGCCGCGCTGCTGCCAGAGGCAGACCGCCAGCGCCTGACCACTTTGAAAGAAAAGCTGCAAGCCGCGCAACAGCGGGCCACCGCCCTGCTGCAGGCCGCACGTGCCAAGCAAAAGCGGTTGCGGGAACAGGCGCTAACGACGCTGCCGCCAGAAGACATTGCCGCGCAACTGGTGGCGCTGGAAGCGCAGCGCAGCAGCTTGAGCGAACACATCGGTGCCCAGCGCGCCTTGCTGGCCAACGACGACAAGCTTCGGGAAAACCAGCAGGCACTGTTTGATCAGATTGCCCTGCAAAGTACCGATGCCGACATCTGGCAGCGGCTGGACGGCCTGATCGGCTCGGCCAAAGGCGACAAGTTTCGCAAGTTTGCCCAGGGCCTGACGCTCGACCACCTGCTGCACCTGGCCAACCGGCACCTGGCGCGCCTGCATGGCCGCTACCTGCTGCGCCGCAAAATCACCGGTGAACTGGAGCTCGACATCGTGGACGCGTGGCAAGGTGACACCACCCGCGACACCCGCACCCTGTCGGGCGGCGAAGGCTTTTTGGTCAGCCTGGCGCTGGCCCTGGCGCTGTCTGACCTGGTGAGCAACAAAACGTCGATCGATTCGCTCTTCCTCGACGAAGGCTTTGGCTCACTTGACGGCGACACGCTCGAAGTGGCTTTGACTGCGCTGGACTCGCTCAACGCCAGCGGCAAGATGATCGGCATCATCAGCCACGTGGACGCGATGAAAGAGCGCATCCCCGCGCAGATCCGGGTCGAAAAAGGCGGCGGGGTCGGGCATTCGCGGCTGGTGGTGTAGCGCAGAGTGTTGCGCCAGCGTGCGAACCGGCAAGGAATACCAGTTCTATTGGCCCAGCAAAGAAGAACTGCAGCAGAAACTGGCGCAGTGGGCAGGGGTGGGGGTTGACTGAGTTTGCGAAAGAAATAAGCCTCTAGCCCATGTGGAACATGCTCAAGAAGCTATTAATTAAAGAGCATTGGGCATGACGATTCACCGCTTTCGCCACCCAGTGGCTGCTGATCAGCCGGATCAACCCGCCTGCTGAAAACCAAAATCAGGCAGGGCTGTTTTACTGTTCAGGTGCATTACCGCCGGCCCGCCAAACTGGCGCGCCGCGCGGGCATCATAGGTGCGGTGGCAGGTGGCATAGTCCGCCTCAAAACACACCAGACAGGCCGGGGGACCTGCGCAATCTTGACCAGCTCAGGCAAGGATGCCTGTTGCGTCTGGATGTACTTCAAAAACTCACGGGTGCAGGTTTGCCAGTTGCTGTCCGTCTTGTATGGGTTGCGGATGGGCTTGGGGCAAACCAGGGTGGGGGCGTGCAGATAGGCAATGCCATGGGCTGACAAGGTGACGCTGAAAGCTGATTTTGAAAACCCTTCTTGCGCGACAGCGGCCTGCTGCACGGCCTGCTGGAGCTGGAAACATTGAACGAACTGCTTGGTCACCCGGTGTGCGGCCACAGCTTTGAGGGCCATTGCATCGAGAACCTGGTCCAGGCCGCAGGGCAGCGCCGCGTGCCCTACTTTTACCGCACCCAGGTCGGGGCTGAAATAGACCTGGTGCTGGAAACTGTTGGCAAGCCCGAGATTGCGATTGAGGTCAAGCGCTCCATGGCGCCCAGCCCGGAAAAAGGCTTTGCGATTGCTTGCGACGACCTGCAGATAACGCAGCGTTACGTGGTGTACCCAGGGCATGAGCGCATCCCCCTGCGCCATGGGGTGCAGGCCATTGGGTTGAGGGAGCTGGTGGACTTGCTGAGTCAGTAGCGAACTGGTGGCCGGATTCGATGCTGTGTCCACAATCCAGCCGTTGCCAAGCGCCGGGCAGGCCAGCCAGATACAGCATGCCATACAAGGCGCCAAAGACTGGCGGACGCATTTTGTGATGCACAGCTCCTACACCCTGAAGACACTGCCCAAACCAAACAACCCGGCCGTAAAGTTGCGTCAAGTGCCTGCCAAAACCTGGGCGGTATTGAGTTATTCCGGCTTTAACACCGAGGCCGGCATTCAGCAGCGCACCAATGAGTCAGTGGCCTGGCTGGCTGAGAAAAAAATAAAGTCCACCGGCAGTCCACAGTTGGCACGCTATAACCCGCCGTGGACCTTGCCAATGTTTCGCCGAAACGAAATCATGCTGGAAATTGAGTAACCAAGGGGCTGTTCAACTCCACGGTCACGGCGAGTTGATGCGACGTGTTCTGCATCAGCTTTTTCTTTACCCCCGGCTGACTCAAAGTTGCCTTTTCTGTTCGTCCAGGCACCACCAGGTGACATCATCAATGCCGCGCACTACCTGGTAGGCGTCAACCACCACCTCAAGCAACGCACAGTCCGGCGCTTGCGTGAACGTGGCAAGGTCGGGGTGTTTTTGCAGGTGGACACTCAGCAGGTGCGGGTAGGTGGTGGAACTGACTTCTTGCACCCGCCCCACGGCACTCAAAATAAAGCCGGCTGGTGCGCTTATGGGAGTTTCACGGTTACGCCCATCCATGAAAACTGACACCCGCTGGTTTTGCATCAAGTTGGTGAATTTACGGGTGTTGCGGTAAGTGGCAAAAACCAACCGTTGCCCTTCATCAAATGGCGTAATCGCGATCAAACTGGTGTGGGGTTGCCCGGCGTTTTCAGTGGCAAGTACGGCAAAGGCAATGGTGTTGAGCAGAGCCAGGATGCTGTCCCTGATGGAGGCGAGAGGGGTCATTGAACACCAAGTTGGCTGGTTGGCAAAAGCTGACCAGCGAGGTTGAAAGCTTGCAGTCTACCCAAGCCGGAGATGCACGGCAGCATCAGCAGCCAGATAAAACGCTGGGTTTGGTGGCGCTATTGCATGGACCTCGGCAGCCAAGACAGCGTACCGCCTGACCTGAACCGTCCCTGGCAACCACTACAAACCAAAACTTCACTCGGTACTTTCAGGTTGAACACGTCTGGCTTTGGGAACATTGCGCGTTCACTGCCAGAACTGCCGTCTTTCCCCTGGTTTGGGCCAGACGCGACATCGCCTGGCTGGCGAACTCGCCTTGTCATGGTCGAAGGTGAACGCTCACGATTCTCGCCACCATGCAAGGCGAGCTCGAAAGCTATATGCTCGGATTTTTGCAAGTGTCCCAGTTTCCCCTATAGGAGCCATTTTGGAATCCAACCCCATTAAAGACCGTGAAGAACTGCTGTTCCTGCTGGCCGAGGCCGCAGAATTTGAGCACGCAGTGATGTGCAGCTACCTGTATGCCGGTATGTCCTTGAAGCGCTCTGTTGATGAGGGTGTGACCGAGCTCGAACTGGCTGCAATTGAGCGCTGGCGCAAGGAGATCCGTGGTGTCGCTTTGCAGGAAATGCTGCACCTGAGCCTGGTCAACAACATGTTGAGTGCTTTTGGCTCTGCACCTCATTTTGCACGGCCCAATTTTCCAATCCCTCAAGGGCGTTTTCCGGCTGCCATTGAGTTGAACCTGTCCCCGTTTAGCGAGTCTTGCCTTGAGCACTTCATGTTCATCGAGAAGCCTCTGGAGATCGACATGCCCGATGGTGCTGCGTTCAGGCATTTGCACCACTATCGGCGCGAAATTCGTCGCGATCTGTTCTCACCAACGCCTACAGATTACGCCTCTCAGGGGCACCTTTACCACGCGATTGCCAATGGAATCGACGCGCTGGCGGAAAAACTCGGGCCTGATGCGCTTTTTGCTGGCCATGGAGAGGCACAAGTCAGTGGTGCGCAGTTCGCACTGCCTGGCCTGTTTGCTGTCACTGATCTTGCTTCGGCTCATCGCGCAATTGAGGAAATCGTGGTTCAGGGGGAAGGTGCCCCCGCGCATAGCGATGACTCGCACTATGCGCGGTTTCGCGACGTGGTGGCGGAGTTCAAACAGTTCAAGGCGGCGCGACCCGACTTTGAACCGGCCCGAGCGGCAGTTGTCAATCCGGTACTGGCAGACCCGTTGCGCGCCAAGGCGCTCTCCTGCGTCACGCACCCCCTGGCCATGCGGGTGGTGGACCTGGGCAATTGCCTGTACACCCTGATGCTGCGCACGTTCGCCCAGGTCTACGCGCCCAACCCGTTGCCTGCGCCGATGCGCACCGGTCTGGCGCAAGCCGCCACGGCAATGATGTATGCGCTGACCACCGTGGGCGAAGCCGCTACCCGGCTCGCGCTCAAGCAAGATGATGGCACCCACACTGCCGGGCTGAGTTTTGAGTTGCCCGGCTCAGTGGGTCAGTTGGTGCAACGCTGTGCAGCGCAAATTCTCAGCGAGCGCTCAACGGAGCTTGCCAACGTAGCCCGTGAGCTGGAGGCCGATGTTGCGCTTCCTGGCGTTCGCGATAGTCTGGAAGCACTGGCACGCAAACTCGAAAAATTGCACGCCGAATTTGAGGGCGATCTGATGCCAGGCACACCGCTGGTCAAGAAGCCCACCACCAGCACCATCGTCGCCGCAGCAGCCACTACTGCCACGCTCAAGGTCGATCCCGCCAATCCCAACGCTGCAAGCACCGATGCCATCCATATCAACTACGACACCAAGCGTTGTATTCACTCACGCAATTGCGTGCTCAATGCGCCGCGCGTATTTCTGGCCAATGTCGTTGGCCCCTGGCTGCACCCCGAAGAAACGACTGCTGACCACATGGCCGAAATTGCGCAGGACTGTTGCTCCGGGGCCATCACCTACCAACGCCTCGATGGTGCACCCCAGGAGCAGGCACCGGAGGTGAATGTTTTGCGCGTGCGTGAGAACGGACCCTATGCAGTGCGCGCCAGCATTGCCCTTGACGGCCAGGAGCCCATGTTCAGGGCCACACTGTGCCGCTGCGGAAAGTCGCGCAACAAGCCGTTTTGCGACAGCACGCATCTGGAAGTCGCTTTCACTGCCACCGGCGAACGTACCGTGATCGACTCCGATCCGCTTGTGAACCGCGCTGGCGAGTTGACTATTGAGCCGATTCCCAACGGACCACTGGAGTTCACCGGCAATTTGGAGATCTGCGGAGGCACCGGACACACGATCCAAAGGGTGCAGACAGCTCGACTATGCCGCTGCGGCGGATCGGCCAACAAGCCGTTTTGCGACAACACCCATGCCCGGATCGGCTTCCGCTCTGATCAGTAAGATGAATGACTTGGCTTGCACACGAGCAGCGACTGGTGCATCGTGATGCCAGAAGCTACGTCGCCTTTCGATCTGATTGTGATTGGCGGTGGCTCCGGCGGGGTGCGCGCCGCGCGCATCGCAGCGGGCCATGGTGCGCGTGTCGCGCTGGTGGAACAGCACCGGCTGGGGGGTACCTGCGTCATCCGCGGCTGTGTGCCCAAGAAGTTGATGGTCTACGCGTCACGCTTTGCGCAGGAATTTGAAGAAGCGCAGGGCTTTGGCTGGACCGTAGGCGAGCCGCATTTTGATTGGCCCACCCTCAAGATGCGCCGCGATGCCGAAGTCGCACGGTTGGAGCAATCCTACCGCCAAGGCCTGGTGTCTGCCGGGGTTGCCATTCATCAAGGTCGGGCCAGTTTTGTCGATCACCGCACGGTGGCGTTGCCCGACGGTCGAAAATTCCAAGGCGATCATATATTGATAGCTACTGGTGCCCATCCAGTAAGTGGCAGTGACCTGACAGGGCATGAACTGGCAATTGATTCCGATGGCTTTTTTGAGCTTGAGACTCTGCCAAGGCGCGTGGTGGTGCATGGCGCTGGCTACATTGCGGTCGAATTGGCATGTCTGCTCAAGTTGTTGGGGGCACAGGTTGACGTGGTGGTGCGCGGCGAGAGTATCTTGCGCGGGTTTGATGCCGATGTGCGGCAGCACCTGGGCAACGCGCTGGCAGACTTGGGTTTGAAGTTTCACTATGGACGCAATCTCGCTGCTCTATATCAGTCCTCGGCGGCCTTGCGTGTTGAGTTGGACGATGGCAATAGTCTGCACGCAGACTGCGTTCTGCGTGCATTGGGTCGCCAGCCCAATACCCGGGGTTTGGCGCTGGAGCGACTCCTGCCGCTCGGTTTGCAGCTCGATGCGAAAGGTGCCATCGCGGTAGATGCTTACTCTCAAACCGGGGTGAGTGGCATCTATGCCGTGGGCGACGTGACCAACCGGGTCAACCTGACCCCGATGGCCATTCGCGAAGGGCATGCCTTTGCCGACAGCGTGTTTGGCGGCACGCCGCGCAGCGTTGACCATGGCTTGGTGCCTACGGCAGTTTTTACAACGCCCGAGGCTGGCGTGGTTGGTTTGACGGAAGCGCAGGCCCTGGAACAGTACCCGCATCTGGATGTGTATCGCTCGGTCTTTCGGCCGATGAAGTCTTCGCTATCGGCCAGCCGGGAAAAATGTTGCTCAAGCTGCTCGTTGATCGTGATACCGACCGCGTATTGGGCTTTCATGGCGTGGGGCCGGACACGGGTGAACTGGCGCAGCTCATGGGAGTAGCGCTGCAAATGCAAGCAACCAAAAGCGCGCTTGATGCCACACTGGCAGTGCATCCTACGGCGGCAGAAGAACTGGTCACCATGCGAACACCCGTCATGCGCTACGGATTTGCATAAGCACATGAATCACGGAAAACTATATTCCTCTCTGATGACCAAAAAACCCATTGTTTGAGCTGAGAAATCAAACCCCATGCTTCGTACAGATGATGATGCCGCTGGCCCAACTCAGCTTGGTGATGTGTAAATCTTTCCGTGCTTCGAGGGCGGCGACAAGTGTGCTTGCTTTGTCAGCTTGCCCCTCAGGCCAGTTGGCTTGCGGCAACATGTCGTCTATGACGTAGAACCCTGCCGGGGCAAGCAGAGACAGGCATTCTTCCAGCAATCGATACTTTCCAGACCAGGTGTCCGCGAAGATGAAGTCAAAGGTTTTGCCAGGTTCCGCTGTCAGTGAGCGCACATAGTCGTCGCCGTCTGCGCAGACAACACTTAGACGATGCTCTTGCGTCAGATTTGCCCTTAATACTGCTAGCAGGCCTTCATCGTTGTCCACCGTTGTGAGTGTTGCGCCGGCTTGCATTCCGTCAAGAATCCAAGCTGCGGACAAACCAGTTCCGGAGCCAAGTTCGAGAAACCTTCCGCCCGGCTTGCTTGCAGCCAATGTGCGCAGCAACGACCCGGTTAGCGGGTCGGATGCCATCGTGAAGCCAATGTTCTTGGAGTCGGTCCAAATCGCGGAAATGGCTGCGGGTTCTTTGAGATTTTCTTTATCGTTCATCAAGTTGCTGTTGTGGACAGGAGGTTTGTTTTGCCGCCGAAGCTTCGAGCTTATCGGTGACCAGAGGCTAGGCGGCACAGTTGCTGAGTTGCAGTTCCATGAACATGCTGTGTGGGTTTGGGCGGTAGCTCGCGAACGGACCCGATTCCTTGAATCCTCGTCTGCGATAGAGGTTTTGTGCTGGTTCGAAGGCGGGGTGTGTACCGGTTTCGAGGCTGAGCTTCGAATAGCCGCGTTCACGTGCGATGTTGATGATGTGGACCAGCACTGCACAACCGGCACCTTTGCCCCGCAACGCGGTCGGGGTGCGCATGGACTTGATCTCTCCATGTCTGGGCGATAGTTCCTTCAGTGCCCCACAGCCAATCAAGTCATCGTCTTACCATACCGTCCAGAATGTGATGTCGGGTGCTCGCAACTTGGACAGGTCAAGCGCAAAAACCTGTTCCGGCGGTGAAAGTTCATGCATATTGTCCAAGTGCTCTTGCAAAAGCGCGTGAACTTGAGGGCGGCTGAGATCGTCGATTTCGATACGCATGTGGCGAACTTATTGATGTTTGTGTGCAGCCCAGGCATCACCGCGTTGACACAGCAAAGCAATTTCTGTGTAGGCAGCCGTTCTTGCCTGGGGCTCGCGTTCGTAGTGTTCGCTCAGGTTGTGGCCGGAGCGCTTGACGATGTGATGCACGGTGGAGGCCCGGGTGCCGCTGATCGGAGCATACCTTTGCGGTATTTCTGCCGGCACAATTTGGTCATCTTGCGCTGAGATGACAAGCAGGTGGCCAGTGTAGTCGCGGGTGATTTCAAAGGCATCCGAGTTCGCCCAACTGCGCGGCGTACGAAGTACCTGACTGAACTCAGGCCCAAACGGAACCTCGTAGGCCTGCGCGGCGTACGCGGCGGGAATGGCAAGGCACAGACGGGGCACCCCGATCTCCACTGCCGCCTTCACCACCACGTAGGCACCCATGCTGAAGCCAGCCAGCGTGAGAGTCGATGGCACGATGCCTTGAGACTTGACCACCGCCTGTACCTGCAGAACACGATCATGCAGAGTGCTGCCGAGCAACTGGCCTCCCGTGCGACCGTGGCCGATGCAATCAAAGGCGAGCGTCTCTATGCCTTTTGCGTAAAGAAACGTACGGAGCTCGACGAATCCGTCGGCGGCTGAAGTTCCCCCACCGTGGAGCAGCAGGGCGGTGCGCGTCGCCGCTGGTGGAGTCCATCGGTTGCCGACAAGTACGGTACGCCGGAACGGCACTTTGAATTCAAGAATATCTGCGGTCAACATCGGCTGCTTTGTGATGCCTGGCTTGCGAGTGAACCGGCGCAATGCGGCATGCCCCAATGCTGGCGGTTGAAAGAATGCCAGCGCGGTGGACGACCAAGCCTTCTGGGCATCAATCGGGGGATTGGATTTGAAATTGCGAATGATCGGTTCATGGTGTGGGTCTTGCTGGGCCGAGCGTCTGAATTCACCGGCGATGCGCGGCTTTATTGCGCAGCGTCCGGTGAATTGATGGGGCGGGCCTCTCATTCATAGCGCGTCCACATGCGCAGGACGCGAACCGTCTTCTCTTTGGTAAAGACTTCATACACGATACGGTGCTGAATATTGACGCGGCGAGAGTATGCCCCGGCAAGATCACCGACCAATTTTTCAATGGGAGGTGGATTCTGAAATGGATCGTTGGCAACAACCGCGAGCAGTTCTTGCGCATTTGGTTTAAGGCCGCTTGCCGCAAGCTTCTTTGCATCCTTTAATGCTTGTTTGGCATAAACAACTTCCCAACTCACCACTCAAGCTCCTTCGAGCTTTTTGCGAAGGGTTCGGCCATCCCGGCCATGATGGACTCGCGCATACCAGGTACGGCCAGCAGGTACAAAGTTTCTTGAATTGCGCTCCAGTCTTGCGCAGAGAGAAGCACGGCATTACTGCGTTTCCCGGAAATCATGATTGGCTCGTGAGACTCGACTGTTTGATCAATGAGCCGGTAAAGATTTGCCCGAGCTTCGCTGGCGGTAAGGGTGTTCATTTCGCGCTCCTGCAGAGAAGCTAGAAATGGTACGCTATAACGTACGCTTGTCAAGTGGCTGTGCGAATGTGGCAAGAGGCCCAACGTTTGAGCTGAGCCGCGAGCGCAGGGTTAGGCTTCATTTCGCCTCATGAACAGAACTTGACCATCAGATTCCTCTGCTAGTTGCCGGAGCCCAAGTGAGTGGTACAGGGCCAAGGCAACTTCATTGTCCTTGTACACGCGCAGAGTAACGGAACTGGCGCCCGTGCTTTCCTTGGCTGCGGCAATGAGTTGACAGCAAAGTTCACGCCCGAACCCATTGCCGCGATGAGTGGGTGAGACGATAAGCCTGCCGAGATGGACCGATGGCACTTCGAGGACCCAGTGCTGACCAAAAGCCACGATTTCACCGTTGCTTTGGAGGGTGTAGCTCTTGCAGCCGGGCACTTGAAGTTGGACTTCCAAC
>DAOSLL010000027.1:0-14919 GCA_035368905.1 Rhodoferax sp. | reverse complement strand
TGCCCATGGCAAAACCTTGCTGCGATTTCGGGAACCAGCGGGCCACGTAGGGGGTGCCGACTGAAAACGAGCCACCTGCGAGACCGACAAACAGGCCAATGGTCAAATAATGCCAGTATTGGGTGGCATAACTCATCAGCCAGATGGCTGGTATGGTCGAAGCCATCAGCAGCGCCATCACGATTCGCCCGCCAAATTTGTCAGTCCAGATGCCCAGCGGCACCCGAATCAGCGAGCCGGTCAGCACCGGCATGGCGGTGAGCAATCCAAACTCGGTGGCGTTGAGGCCCAGTGTTTTTTTGATCGGGATGCCGATCACGGCGAACATCATCCACACCATGAAGCAAACCGTAAAAGCGAAGGTGCTGACGATCAGCACCGAGAGCGCTTGCCCTCTTTTGGTCATAGCAAAACTCCTGTTTGTAGGCTATGACTTTAGGTTTTCGGGCTGGTCTGCGGTATCCCTCTGAAGGATGTGTGATCCGTGAAAATGGAACTAGCCCGGCTGTGGCGGCCTAGTTCCAAAGAACTATTCACGTTAAAACAGGATGGTGATGTGAACCGCGTCCTGGTTTTTTTCTGCCTGAACACGCAGCGAGCTGTTGCGTGCCAGGCGCAGCATTTTGGCGTTGCCCAGCAGCACATCGGCGACAAAGCCGCGCAGTCCCCGCCGGGTGGCGTGTCTGATCATGCACGCTTGCATGGCGCTGCCCAGGCCACACGCCTGCCATTGCGGGTGCACCATGTAGGCCACATCGGCCATATTGGTAGTCGGGTCGATGAAGTAACAGGACTGGCCAACAATGGTCGACTCCTCGCGGCTACCGCTGATGGCGACAAAGGCCACCTCGTTTTCATAGTTGACGTTGCACAGCCGTTCCACCTCGGCATCAGAGAGGCCGCGCACATTGCGGAAAAACCGGGTAAAAACGTCCGCTTCGCTGAGATGGTGGAACAACTCGCGAATGCCCTGGGCATCGCTTGAGAGTGCCGGGCGCAGCAGCACACTTCGGCCGTCCTTGAGCAATACGGTTTGCTCTTCCTCTACCGGATAGGCGCGCAGGTTGTGCAGGGATTGTTCGGCCGAGAGGTAGCCCATGGCTTGCGCTTTGGCAAAAAGTTCAGGGCGAAACTTGGGGTGGGCCAGCTCGATCAAGGCGGTGGCGCGCTGCCGGATGGACTTGCCAAACAGGTAGGCGATGCCGTATTCGGTGACCAGGTAATGCACATCGCTACGGGCAATGGTGGCTGATTCGCCTTCCAGTAGCGCCGGACGGATGCGGGAAACCAGTCCGTCGTCGGTGGTCGAAGTCATGCAGATGATTGGCTTGCCACCCGGCGACTGTGCGGCACCCAGCAAAAACTCACCCTGGCAGCCGATGCCGCTGTAAAACTCGCCGTCGAACTGGTCGATGCAGACCTGGCCAGTCAGGTCAATCGCAAAAGCCTGTGCAATCGATACCATCTTGTGCTGTTTCGAGATCGTCAGCAGATTGCAAATGCTGTCAATTGGCTGGAATGAAAACAGCGGGTTGCGATCAATCAAGCGGTACAAGCGGCGTGAGCCCAGTGCCATGCTGGTGACGATCTTGAAAGGTTGACGGGTTTTTTTGGCACCGGTCAGGTTGCCATTTTCGAGCAGCGGAATGATGGCATCGGACACCACATCGGAATGAATGCCGAGGTCTTTGCGGTCCGTCAGATATTGCAGCGCTTCATGGGCCAGTTGCCCCATGCCGATTTGCAGGGTCGAGCCATCGTCAATGATGCCCGCGATATAACGCGCGATCCGCTGCACGTCTCGGTCCTGCCTCGGCATGCGTTGCAGTTCAATGATCAGGGTTGCGACCGGCACCAGGTGATGGATGCGGCTGACATGCAGGGTTGAGTCCCCCATGGAGCGTGGCATGTTGGGGTTGACCTCGGCAATCACCAGTCTGGCCCGTGCCAGTGCAGCGGGAATGATGTCAACCGACACCCCCAGGCTGACATAACCGAACTCGTCGGGCACTGACACCTGGATCAGCGCTACTTCGACAGGAATGCGGCCCAGCAGGATCATGTCCGGCACGCGCGCAATTGACATCGGCACATACTCCACCATGCCTTGTTTCACCGCTGCCCGCATGTCACTGCTGACAAAAAAAGTGCGGTGTCTCAGGCGGGTGGTGCTGTGGCCATCGGCATCATGGTCAAACGCCTTGACGGTGAAAAAGTGGAGCAGTTCCAGATCGGCGGGCAGTCCTGGCATCGATTCCAGCGCCTGCAACAGGGCACGCGGGGCAGCACAGCCGCTACCGACAAAGACGTGGTCACCGCTGCGGATGTGGGTGACCGCCAGGGCTGGCGTTGTCACCTTGTCGGCATAGGCGTCAAGTGGGCTGGGTTTTTTGGAGCGAGCTTTGCCGAACATGCGGGCGCATTCAATGGTTGTAGAGAATATCCGTGATCAGGGCAGTTTTATTCTGCCGCCGAGTTGTTGAGCATCCATCATCGTCGCTCAGGCGGGAACGACGCAGATGACATGTGAACAAGTTTGTCCTTTGCCCATGACACCTCGGTACGCGCGCGACGGTTGGGTTGTGGTGCCCCTGGCGCGGTGTTCAATGGACACTTGCACAAGAACAGGTGGTTTGGCAACCCAGGCTCGCAAGTTGGCAAACTGCCAAAATTCGCAATCCGTAAGTTCACCCGCATATTAATCCCTTATGATATTCGGCTGACTTCTGTTAGTGCAACAAAAACTGCGACGCCATTGCCTGCTGGAATTTTTCCGAGTCGAATGGTGTTATGGTTGCAACCGCCATTTTTCTGGCATTCCGCGAATCAGTCAGACAGTAAATTCAATTTTAAGGAGATTTCCCATGAGTAAAGAAGTTGTAGTCTTGAGCGCAGTTCGTTCTGCCATTGGTACCTTTGGTGGCTCTCTTGCCAACATGGAGCCAGCGGATCTGGCCACTGTGGTCATGAAAGAAGCCATTGCGCGCTCCAGCGTTGACGCTGCGTTGATTGGCAACGCCGTGGTTGGTACCTGCATTCCCACCGATGGCCGTTACGCTTACGTGTCGCGCGTGGCCTCGATTCAGGCTGGCATGCCGATGGATTCCATCGCCATGCAGGTCAGCCGCCTTTGCTCATCTGGTCTGCAAGGCATCGTGACCGCTGCACAAAGCATCATGCTGGGCGATTTTGATTACAGCATCGGTGGCGGTGTTGAAGTGATGTCACGCGGTGCTTACACGCTGCCCGCCATGCGTAACGGTGCGCGCATGGGCGACACCAAATCAATCGACTTGATGGTCGCCATTCTGACTGACCCGTTTGGTGCCGGTCACATGGGCATGACGGCAGAAAATCTGGCCACCAAGTGGAACATTTCGCGCCAGGAGCAAGACGCACTGGCCTGCGAATCGCATCGCCGCGCTGCTGCTGCCATTGCCGATGGCCGCTTCAAATCACAAATCGTGCCAATCGTGCAGCAAACCCGCAAGGGCGACGTGGTGTTTGACACTGACGAGCATGTGAAGGCCAATACCACCATGGAAACTCTGGCCAAGATGAAGCCAGCGTTCAAGAAAGACGGCTCAGTGACCGCAGGCAATGCCTCTGGCATCAACGATGGTGCTGCATTTTTTGTGCTCGCCAGCGCAGATGTGGCCGCCAAAGCCGGTCAGAAGCCAATGGCCCGCATCGTCTCTTATGCAGTGACGGGTGTGCCTAACGACATCATGGGTGAAGGCCCGATCTCGGCTACCACACAGGCGCTCAAGAAGGCTGGTCTGACGCTTGCCCAGATGGACGTGATTGAAGCCAACGAAGCGTTTGCCGCACAAGCGATTGCTGTGAGCAAGGGTCTTGGACTCGATCCGGCCAAGACCAATGTGAATGGTGGTGCCATTGCGCTGGGTCACCCGATCGGCTGCTCGGGTGCCTTCATTGCCACGAAGACGGTCTATGAGCTGCAGCGCACCGGCGGCAAGTATGGCCTGGCCACCATGTGCATTGGTGGCGGCCAGGGCATTGCAGTGATTTTTGAGCGCCTTTGATCTGATCATTGGCGCACCTGCCGTCAATGGGCCACTGGTCAGGCGCTAGAGCAAGCCCTGTTCAGTGGCAATCACCGCAGCGTGTACGCGCGAGCTGACATCTAGTTTGCGCAGCACATGTTGCACGTGAATTTTCACCGTGGTCTCGGCAATGCCGTGGTCACGGGCGATTTCCTTGTTACTGGCACCACGGGCGATACCGCGCAAAACGTCAAGTTCCCGGGGTGACAGGCAGTTCAGAACAAATTCAGGCGGGTCAACATCGGCGACTTTGCCCATCGGCTTGTCCGCATAAGTGTCGGCTGACAAGGTGCGGGTGGCACCACGGTAAGCGGCCACAAGTTTGCTCATCATCTCCGGTGACACAACGCTGTCACCTTGCATGGCACTCAAAATTGCGCTGGTCAGGGCCTCGCCTTCAATCGTCTTGAGAAGGTAGCCTGCTGCACCACCGCGCAATGCTGCCGCCAGATCGTTTTCGTCCTCGCTGACGGTCAACATCAAAATCACCGCTTTGGGAGCCGCTTCGCGCAGTGCTGGCAGTGCATCGACACCATGCACGCCGGGGAGGTGGTTGTCCAGCAGGATCAGCGCCGGCTGCAGCTCCTGCGCCTTTCGAATCGCTTGCCCGGCATCGGCGGCGTCCCCAATGACATCTAACTGAGGGTCGCGCGACAGCAGCGCCGTCAGACCACGGCGAAACAGGGTATGGTCATCAACGACCAGGATGCGGATCGGGTTCAGGGTGCTGTTCATTGCTTGGTCATGCCGTTGTTGTGCTCGCTTGTTCAGGAAGGCTCGCTCGCAGCATTGCTGCCCCGGACATTGGGAGGGCTGGTGTCGGCAATGTCAGGATGATGGAACTGCCTTGCCCAAGCCTTGAGACAACCACCAACCCGGCACCAATGCGTTGAGCGCGTTCGGCCATGATGCGCAGGCCCACATGAGTTTGGTCGGGTTGATCGCGGTCTTGGTCAAATCCAATGCCATCGTCACGCACTTCAAAGCGCCAGGCCGGTTGCTGCTGAACATCAAGCCGGACCTGAGAAGCCCGCGCATGTTTGCGAACATTCGACAAGGCTTCCTGAATGATGTGCAGCACCTGGATCTGCAGGTCCGGTGACAGCGGCATGCCTTGCCCCTGCATGTTCAAGCTGGCTTTGATGCCGCTTTGCAGTTCAAACTTTTGCAGTGTGGTAACGAGTGCCGGTTCAACATCTTCCACGTTGGTGCGGGTGCGAAAATGCAGCAGCAGTTCGCGCACATCGCTGTAGCTTTCGCGCACGCCCAAATCAATCTCCTCCAGAACCTTTGCCATTTCAACCGGGTCACCGCCTTTGACGGCATCGCGCATGAGTTGCACCTGAATTTTCAGAAATGCCAGCGACTGGGCAATCGAGTCGTGCAGTTCCCGCGCCAGCAGGTGCCGCTCCTGCGACACCGCCGCCTCTTTTTCAAGTGCGTTGAGCCGCAAGTATTCCATGCCACTGGCCAGATGTTTGCTCAGTGCCTCCAGCAGCGATCGTTCTGACTCAGAAGGTTCCACACGGGCGTGGAAAAACAGGTCAACCTCGCCCATCAGGCGCTCGTGCAAACGCACTGGAATGGAGACGATGGTTTCAAATCCAGCTTTGGCGCAATGTGGCAGATTGGCTGGGTTGGTGTTGCGGATCGGAATGACCTTGATGTTGCTCCCGGTGCTGCTGCTGCCGCAATGGCAGTCGCCGGTGTAAATGCACTGCTCGGCATCGACCATGCTGATCGGCAAACCATAGGCTGCCAGCATCAGGTGGCGCTGGTTACCCTGACTCGACCAGCGTAGCGCAACGCCATCGGCAAGCGCGATTCTGGCCACACTGTTGACGAAACCCTGGGCCATGCTGTCGAGCGAAATGGCATTGGCGACCAGCGCAGTCACCTCGTACAAACTTTCCAATCGTTCAGATTTCTCCTGCAACTGAACGGTTTTTTCTGCGACCTTGGCCTCCAGATTGCGGTACATCGACTGCAGATGCCCTGCCATGTCGTTGAAGCCGTCGGCCAGGGTGCCAAATTCATCACTGCTGGTGCGCTCGACGCGCGCCTCAAAGTCGCCACCCTGGACTTTTTCAATCGCCTGCTTGAGGCGGCCGACCGGCTCCAGTACAAAAAGATAGCCAGCATAAAGCAGAATGGCGGCGGCCAGTATGACCAGCGCCAGCATGCTCATTTGCAGCAGGTGCAACAAGGCCGTCCAGCGCGCAATGTGTGCCTCGATGCCGCCGACAAACGCATCAATGTCCGCAGCAAACCGCATGGTGTCGTCACGCAAATCTCGAAACACCGCTGGACGCTGGCTAATCCAGCGGGACTGGTATTGCACCCAATCCGCCTCCACCAGGGCAAAGTGCGCACTGACCACCTCGTCCCACGGGACAAACAACGGACGCTCCGGGTCGCCCTGCCGCAACGTCGCCAGGCTGTGGTCGAATTCCTTGATCTGCCCGGCGAGTTGATCGGTTTCCTGGGTACCAATTGAAAGCGACATGCGGTAAGACTGCATGCGCATGCGCCCCGCTTCGTTGACCGCCGCTGCACCGCCGTCAAGCTGCCAGGACACCCATAGCGTGGCAGCCGTGGCCAGCAGCACCAGCAATACAAAGGGAACCCCCACCAGCATCAATTTGGCACCCAGGCTCCAATGTCTGGTGGTTGGCATGTTTCAGCGCTACTGGTGCACCGGGCGCTTAGCCCTGTCGTTCAAAAATGGCTGCAATGCCCTGGCCACCGCCAATGCACAGGGTGACCAGTGCGTAGCGTCCGCCAATGCGTTCGAGTTCATAAAGCGCCTTGACGGTGATCAGCGTGCCAGTGGCCCCGACCGGATGACCCAGCGAGATGCCTGAGCCATTTGGATTGACTTTGGCGGGATCGAGCCCAAGATCAAGGATGACGGCACAGGCCTGCGCGGCAAAGGCTTCATTGGCTTCGATCACGTCCATGTCAACCACGCTCAGATTGGCCTTTTTAAGCGCCATTTGTGATGCGGGTACCGGACCAATGCCCATGTATTGGGGCTCCACACCCGCATAGGCATAAGCCACCAGACGAGCCAGCGGCTTGATGCCCCGCTCTTTGGCAGTGCTGGCAGCCATCAACACCACAGCCGCCGCTGCATCGTTGATACCGGACGAATTGCCTGCCGTGACAGTGCCGTTTTCTTGCAGGAAAGCAGGCTTTAGCCGGGCCAGGTCAGCCAGCGTGCAATTGGGTCGGAAGTGTTCGTCGGTGTCAAAAATCACGTTGCCTTTGCGGGACTTGAGCGTCACCGGCATGATCTGGCTCTTGAAATACCCGGCTTCAGTGGCGTGCTGGGCACGGTTGTGGCTGGCCACCGCCAGCGCATCCTGGTCAGCACGGCTGATGCCCCACTTGGCAGCAATGTTTTCGGCCGTAATACCCATGTGAATGTTGTGAAACGGGTCGCGCAAGGTGCTGACCAGCATGTCCACCATCGGCGTGTCCCCCATGCGGGCACCCCAGCGCAAATTCAGGCTGGCGTAGGGTGCCCGGCTCATGGCTTCGGCACCCCCGCCGATGGCAATATCTGCATCACCCAGCAAAATGGATTGGCCAGCCGACAAAATGGCCTGCAAACCAGAGCCGCACAAGCGGTTGACGTTGAAGGCGGGCACCCCGACCGGGCAGCCGCCCTGGATGGCCGCCACCCGAGCCAGGTACATGTCCTCGGGTGCAGTGTTGATCACCTGTCCAAACACCACATGGTCCACCTCGTCGCCCTTGACCTGGGCGCGCGACAAGACTTCACGCACGATCTGGCTCGCCAGTTCGGTCGGGGTCAGGTCTTTCAGGCTACCACCATAGGTACCAATGGCTGTGCGTGCGGCACTCACTATCACAACTTCGCGGGTCATCAACAGTCTCCAGTTCAGGCTAAGAATCGAAACCTGACGATCTTAGCCCGCCCGGCAGGCTGGGCATCAGCGGGCCTCTCTAAAACAGGGTGGCACCGGGTGGGTCGATTCAACTGCGCACGTCAGCAACGGGCTGGCTGCCAAAATCTGCGCGATGCAGATAAGCCAGCACGCGCGCGGCAGCGTCCTGGGGGCTGGTGAGCTGGCCAGTTTGCTTGAGCTGGGCAAAACTGGCCTGATCCGGAAAGCCCGCCGGTGCTGCATTGCGCAATTGCACCTGCATGTCGGTGTCAACCACGCCCGGTGCCAATGCGCAAACCCTGGCACCGTTGGCTTGCCGAACTTCGTCTTGCGCCAGGCAGCGAGTGAAATGGTCCAGACCAGCCTTGGCAGCGCAGTAGGCCGACTGGGATGCCATCGGGCGACGACCCAGGCCCGACGAGATGTTCAAAACCTTGCGAGTGGCGGTCCAAGCCTGTGTCGCCGCCAGAAACGCGGCGGTCAGCAACATTGGGGCCTCCAGGCCAACGCGCAGCGACCGCGTCAACTCAAGCGGATCAGCGGCTCGCAAGGGAACAATGCCCGCAATGACACCGGCGTTATTGATCAGGGTGGCGCTGGCAATACCTGGGGCGGATTGCGCTGCCAGCCATTGCCCCAGACGATCGGTAAGCGGTGCCGCATCGACCAAATCCGCTGACCATTGGGTCAGGTCGGCACCGGCCTGAAATGCTTCATCGGTCAAACCGGCAGACACATGGCGTGACATGCACAGCAGCCGGTGGCTGGGACTCAACAACTGCTGTGCCATGGCCAGCCCCATGCCGCGTGAGGCACCGGTGATGATGTAGAGGTGGGTCATCTTGCTATGCGTGGTGGGTTGGCCGGCATCAGTTTGCCAGAGTGTTGACCACAGTCAATTCAATCAGGCCCCTTGGTGGATATGATGGACAGGGTTCACGGTGCCTACTTTAAAAGGAAAACAACATGCAAGTCCAAATTCACACTGATAACCACATTGAAGGCACAGAGGCCATGGCGCAATGGGCCAGCAACACGGTCAAGACCGCACTGGATCGCTTTGCCAACCAGATCACTCGCGTCGAGGTTCATTTGCGCGACGAAAACGCCGGCAAGAAAAACACCGCGCAAAGCATTCAATGCACCATGGAGGCCCGGCTTGAAGGGCATCAACCCCTGGCGCTGAAACACCAGGGTGCCAATTTGAACCAGGCGATCGAAGGTGCTGCAGAAAAAATGAGCCGCCTGATTGACAGCACCCTTGGGCGGGTTGCACGCACCTGAGCTAAAACGGTGGCGGGCTAATAAAACGCATTGGCACCAGGGAGTTGGGGTGGGGCAATTCAAGTTCGGTGGCATGCAGCAGCAGGCGACTGGCTTTTGCCACGACCTGTTCCGATGCGTACAAAGCGTCCCCAAGAATCGGATGGCTGATCGCCTGCAGATGCACGCGCAGTTGGTGTGAGCGGCCGGTCACCGGCTGCAGCGTCAGTCGCGTAGTTTGTTTTGCCGCATGGCTTGACAGCACCCGCCATCGGGTGAGGCTGGGTTTGCCGTGAAGCATGTCAACCTTGCTTTTCGGGCGGTTGGGCCAGTCCAGCCGTATCGGCAAGTTGATTGCCGACCAGCCGTCACTGTCAGGCGGTTTCAAAGGTGTCAGCACGCCATCCACCACCGCTTCATAGCGTTTGTGAACGGCGCGACTGGCAAAGGCGGCATTGAGCTGACGTTGCACGGCGCTGCCCCGCGCCATCAGCAACAGGCCCGAGGTGGCCATGTCCAGGCGGTGGACCACGCAGGCATCCGGGTAAAGCTGCTGAACGCGGCAGCTCAGGCAGTCCTGCTTGTCGTCACCGCGACCCGGCACGCTGAGCAGTCCGGCAGGCTTATCCAGCACCAGCAGCGCGTCGTCTGCGTAGATCAGAGAAAAATCAGCCAACTGCAGCGCCACCAGTCTGGCTGGCGGCCAGCAGTTGCTGCACGGTCCGGCACAGTTCGTCCACATCGTTGGGCTTGTGGATCAGAACGCGAGCCCCGGCAGCGAGGGCATCCCGCTCGATCTCGTGCGTGACATAACCGGATGCCAGTGCCATCGGCAGGTCGGGCCGGATCATCCGCACATCACGCAACAGGTCAACCCCGCTGTAGCCTGGCATGTTGAAGTCGGTCACCAGCAGGTCGCATTGCAGCGGGTCGGCACGCAGGGCGGCAATGGCCTGCCTGGGGTCGGTAAACGCGAGCACTGTGTAGCCCTTGCGTGTCAACAGGCGCCTGACCAGAAACACCAGCGCCTCGTCGTCATCCACATACATGACCCGCTGGCCTGGTGCGGCACTGGAACTGGCCAAGGTCGCTACCGAGGATGCAACCTGGGCCAACTGTGTGGGTTCATCTGAAACCGGAAAGTTCAGGGTAAAGGCGCTGCCAATACCGGGCGTGCTTTCAACCAGCACGTTACCTGAGTGCGCGCGCATGATGCCGTGTACCACCGACAACCCGAGTCCGGTGCCTTGCCCAACCGGCTTGGTGGTGAAAAAGGGCTCAAAGACGCGCTGCAAGGTGGCCTCGTCCATGCCGCAGCCGGTGTCGCTCACGGTCAGTCTGACATGCTTTCCGCGCAAGCCAGCACGGCGCTCGGTGCCGTCGTAGGGCCAGCGCGATGCACGGCCAAGCTCAATCCGGATGACACCGGCACGTTGCGCCATGGCGTGAATGGCATTGGTACATAGATTCAGCAACACCTGCTCAATTTGGGTGGCATCGGCCAGCACCGGTGGCGTGGCCGGATCGATGTCAAGCTGCAAGACAAGCTGGGGTGGCATGGCGACCTTGACCAGCCGCATCGTTTCCTGCACCACGTCAGCCAGCCTGACCGGCACGCGCCGGGGTGGCTCGTTGCGGCTGAAGGCCAGGATTTGCCGCACCAGATCGCGCGCGCGCCGACCAGCCTTGTCGATTTCGTCCAGGCTGGTGGCCACTGCAGACTCGGCCTGGGCATCCTGGCGGGCCAGCTCCACGTTGCCCAAAATGGCACTGATGATGTTGTTGAAGTCATGCGCAATGCCGCCGGCCATGGTGCCAATGGCCTGCATTTTCTGCGATTCGCGCAACTGTGACTCAAGTGCCGTGCGATGTGCCCCATCCTCTTGGTGGCGGTCAGGTCGTGAGCAAACAAGGTGATGATGTCGCCATCATGGCGGTGCTCAAACGACAGGCTGACATCCAGTGGCACCTTGTCACCCTCGCTGGTAACACCGGTCATCTCGCCAAGCTGGGCAGGGCTGGCTATGTCGCGGTAGGACAGTGCGCTGTCGGCATCCGGCAAAAACTTCGTCAACGGCTGGCCCAAGGCCTGATCGGCCGGGCAGTGGAACAGGGTGGCGGCGGTCGGATTGAAAACAATGATGCGCTGGTGCTGGTCAACACAGATGATGGCATCAAGTGAGGAGTCGATGATGGCGCTGAGCCGGGCCTTGCTATGCACCAACTCGTCATTGCGTTCTTGCAGGGCCTGCGCACTGGCTTGCAAGGCCTGACGCTGCGCCAGCAGTGGGCTTTGGTCGATGACGGCGCAAATGAAGTTGACCAAGTCGTCCTGGGCATTGTCAATGCGCGCAATGTGCAGGTCGCCGGTAAAAAAACCATTGGAACCGGCGGCAAACTCGAGTTCACTGAGTTCGCAGGCACCATTTTCGTTGGCCGAGACAAAACCGTCCTGGACTTGCCTGACGTGTCCGCCATGCACCAACGGGAACAGGAAATTGAGCGGCGGGTCGTCTTCCAGGGGGCGCAACAGTGCCAATGCCCGCGCGTTATGTTCCAGAATCTGGCCGTGTTCATCGACCACCATCAGCGCCAGCGGCACACTGGAAAACAGCGTGACAAAACGGTCCGAGGCCCCTTCGGCAGCAGCCTGGCTAAAGCGCAGGGCGCGGTTTTGAATCTCCAGTTCAGCCTGCGAGCGCCGCAGGTCTTCAACCAGGCCGGCATTGGAATAGCTGCCAGCCTGAGCGCTTGAGCGGCGCTGCGGGCTACCCAGCTGGCGTAATCTGACAGGGGTCAATGCGGCGCGTTCTTGAGCTTGCCACGGACCGGCACCACCGTGGTAATCGTCGGGCGCACTGCGTCAGCCGATACTGGCTTGGGTGGGGAGGTGTCTTTTTTGGGCTTCTTGACCATCTTGTTGTTGTTTTGCTGACCTTTTGCCATGCTCTTTCTCCTGGGTTGAAACTGATGTGATTATCGGCGCAGCACCGTCTGGCCGGGCTCGTATTCGGCCGCCTTGAGTGGACTTTTTGCGGCGATGTAAGCTCGCAGCACATCGGCATCGACAAAGCCGGTGTTGACAAAACTCGGGTGAGTGCTCAGCCTGGGGTAGCCGTCGCCGCCTGCGGCCTGAAAGTTGTTGACCGTGATGCGGTAGGTTTTGCCACTTTCCAGTGCGCTGCCCCTGATGCGCACATTGCTGACGGCACCTGCGCTGATGTCGAGTTCAATGCCTGCAAATTGGGGGTAAGCCCCGGAACCAGGGCTCATTTTCGCCAGCACATTCAGGTAGCCCAGCACCTCGGTGCCCGACAGCTCGGCGGTGCACACGGTATTGCCAAACGGATGCACCTTGAGCACATCCTTGTAGGTGATGATGCCCGCCGGGATTGAGTCGCGCAGGCCACCCGCGTTGACCACGGCAAAGTCAGCGCGGGTTTTGTCCATCATGGCCCGACCGACCAGCACCCCCAGGTTGGTCAGGCTCTTGCGCACCACATCGCGATCACCCACCAGGCGCGCGTCCACGGTGCCGATCTGGACGCCGAGCCGGTCCTGGCCGAGCTGCTGAAACGGTGTCAGCAGCGCCAGCATTTCCTGGTCTTGCGCGATGACGCGGGTGTACGGCAGCAGTGTGGTGTTACCGTCAGCACCGACAACCGACTTTTTCAGGTTGATCGGGATCAGCGCGTATTTCACCAGCTTGAAGTCACCGTTGCGGTACTCAAAATCAGCCCGCCCCACATACTTGCCCCATTCGTGCGCCTGCACGATCCAGGCACCGTTCTGCCGGTCTGGCTGACACGCCGCACCCGGCACATAGGCGTGGTCGAGCACGTTTTCGGCCTTCATGCAGGCCGGGTTTTGGGTGTGACCGCCGACCACCAAGTCAATACCGGACACCGCGCGCGCCATTTCGACATCGCCCGGGGCCTGGCTGCCGTGCTCACCGTTTTCGTAGTGGCCAATGTGGGTAGCGGCAATCACCACATCCGCCTGGCGCCGCAGCTCTGGCACCAGTTTGCCGGCCTCGGCGATGGCGCTACGAAACTCCAGCCGACCGACGTTGTCCGGGTGTGCCATGCGAACCGTGTCTTCGGTCGTCAGACCCATCACGCCAACCTTCAAGCCACCGAGGTCAAACACCTTGTAGGGTGCAAACATGCGCTGGCCAGCTTCGTAGATGTTGGCTGACAGCAGCGGGAACTGCGCCAGGTTGCGCTGCATCTTCAATACCGCCAGTGGCTTGTCAAACTCGTGGTTGCCCACTGCCATTGCCTGGTAGCCCAGCAGGTTCATGCCTTTGAAGTCAGGCACTGCGTCCTGCAGGTCGGATTCGGGCACGCCGGTGTTGACGTCGCCACCGTCGAGCAGCAAGCTGTAGCCACCATGGGCTGCGACATCACGGCGAATCTCATCGACCACCGTCTTGCGCGCCGCCATGCCGTATTCACCGTCGCTGTTGTGCCAAAAGCGGCCATGGTGATCATTGGTGTGCATGATCGTGACGCGGTAGGTTTTGTCTTTTTCGGCACCTGTTGGTGGTGCCAGCGCGCAGCCCGCCAGCACGGCAATCAGGCCCAATGACAGGCAAAGTCGGTTGAGCTTCATGAAGGTTTCCTCGTGTGTATTGAACGATGTTGATTTTGGCAGCACTGGGCATCTGTCAATACAGGCCTCTGGTCGAGTATTGACAGGGCGGGTTGTCTCCCCGCTGGACGATGAAATCTGCGTATGGCGAACGTTTCAGGGCACCTTTGAGGTTTGCAGTACATTGGAGCATATGAGTTAAACGGCAAAGAAGATGGCAACAAAAACAGGGAACGACCTTTTCATCGTTGACAACAGCGATAACGACTGGAAAGTTCTGAACTACCTGGCTGAATGGTCAGAGATTTCACACAAATTTGACATTGCGACCGGTTATTTTGAAATCGGCGCCTTGCTGGCATTGCATGGCAAGTGGCAAAAGCTGGATCAAATTCGCATCCTGATGGGCGACGAGGTCACCAAGCGCACCCACCGTGCGCTGGTTGAAGGTCTTGATGGCCTTTGTGAAGGTCAACAGCACCACCAAACACGAGCAGGCGGCTTTTGAGCGCTAGCGCATCCACCAGGAAGAAGTGCTGGGCGACGTGCAAAAGCGCCAGTATCAGCTTTTTGACAATGGCGGCGAAAACGAAGCCGAGCAAGACGAAGACGCTATTCCCGAAGAAATGCTGGCGGCGGTGGAGTTGCTCGACCGCAACCAACGCTGATCGCCACCGACGTACTCAGCGAAGGCCTGAACCTGCAGGATGCCACGCGTTTGCCACATCGCGCAAATCCTGCTTTCAAAGGCTCGCGCCAAGGTGGAAAAGCACCTTGAAGACGGCTACCTCCGGCAGGTACCAGCCCCCTTGGGCGTGGTGCCACCGATCATTGCCTGGATGGCACTGAGTTAGACCTATTTGGATATAATTTGCCATGCTTTTTCACCATCACAGCCCCAAGCCTTTGCTGTGGGTTGGCTCGGCCAAAAAAGATTTGCAGGCCATGCCTTCCGATGTGCAAGACACCTTTGGTTATGCCTTGCATTTTGCCCAGACAGGTAGCAAGCATGCACAGGCAAAACCCTTGAACCTTGATTCCTCAGTTGGACGCGCCCGAGTGGGCCGCTGGCGGCGCGTCTG
>DAOSLL010000026.1:6455-15004 GCA_035368905.1 Rhodoferax sp. | reverse complement strand
CGTCATCATCCTGGCTTGTGGTTCTGTCGCCGCGCTGGGTGCCTTTGTTGATGACTTGCCGGCACAGGCGCCGCCACTCGCTTGCATCGAGGCCATTGAACGGGAATCCATTGCCAACCGGGCGCAAGAATCCGGTTTTCGCATCGTCGCCAGTCAGGTCGGCCACGTTCACACGAACATCACGCCCGACGCGGCGACCTGCCCGGGTTGTCTGGCGGAAATTTTTGATCCCTTGGACAGACGCTACCGCTATCCGTTTACCAATTGCACCCATTGCGGACCACGCTTGTCCATCATTGAGGCCATCCCCTATGACCGAGGTGCAACCACGATGCGAAGCTTTGCGCTTTGCGCGCAGTGTGCGAACGAATATGCCGACCCGGGCAACCGCCGTTTTCATGCGCAACCTGTCGCCTGCCCATCATGTGGTCCGCACACTTGGCTGGAAAAGGCTGGGGGTGGCCGGTTTGACCCGCAGTCGCTGAACGCTGTCGATGATGCTGAGGCTGCCGGTACCCTGATCAAGCGCGGCTTTATCGTCGCCATCAAGGGGCTGGGCGGATTTCAGTTGGCCTGTGATGCCGGTAACGAGGACGCAGTGAGTCGGCTGCGACAGCTCAAGCATCGCAGCAGTCGCAAGCCCCTGGCCTTGATGGCGCGAGATCTGGCGATGGTGCGGCGCTACTGTGCCATCAGCCAAGTTGAAGCAGACTTGCTGCAAGGCCCGGCTTCACCGATCGTCATTCTTGATGCCACAGAAACCCAACAGCTTGCGGCATCGGTAGCTCCAGGTGTGACAAGCCTCGGGTTCATGCTACCCAACACGCCGCTGCACCATTTGGTGATGCAGTGCATGGAACGCCCGATGGTCTTGACCAGTGGCAATGTCGCTGATGAACCACAGTGCACTGAAAATGCTGACGCGCTTGCTCGCTTGAGCGACATGGTGGACTATTTTTTGCTGCACGATCGTGGAGTTGCCCGCCGTGTTGATGATTCTCTGGTGCGCGTCGTGGCCGGTTTGCCCCGACTGATGCGTCGAGCGCGTGGTTATGCTCCTGCACCCATTGCGCTGCCGCAAGGCTTTGACGATGCGCCAGCGGTGCTTGCCATGGGCGGCGATCTGAACAACAGCTTTTGCCTTTTGCGCCAGGGCCAGGCGATCATGTCGCACCACATGGGCGACCTGACAGGTGCACGCTGTCGGGTCGATTACCTGCAGTCCATTGAAAGTTATCTGCAACTGTTTGAACACCGCCCACAGATTGTTGCGGTGGATCAGCAGCCTGAAGGTCTGTCAAGCAAACGGGGGCGCGATTGGGGCGAGCGCCGGGGGCTGGCATGTGAAGAAGTGCAACACCATCACGCCCACATCGCCGCTTGCCTGGCAGAAAACGGCATTCCCCGGTGCGCCAGCCCCGTGCTGGGTGTGGTGCTGGATGGCTTGGACCTTGATGCCGATGGCTCTTCTGGCGGGGGTCGATTTTTCCTGGCCGACTATTGCCAGTGTCGAGCGCTCGGAACTGTCCATGCGGGCGTCAAGTCTGGCGTAGGCGGGGGACGTCAGACCATGGCGAACGATGACGAACCGATGGTTGATGCCCTGGTTGGCGAGACCACGACACGTTTCCAGAAAAACCTGACGAGGGTCATTGGCCGCATGCTTGACGATTTCAGCGGCAACGCCAATCGCCAAGAGCCGGTCAAGACCGTTGCCTTGTCTGGCAAGCTGTTTCAGAGCCGGATTTTGCTGGAGGCTGTGATGATGCAACTGGAGAGCGTCGGTTTCAGGGTGTTGACGCATCACCAGGTGCCATTTCATGACGGCGGACTGGCTCTGGGGCAGGCGGTGGTTGCTGCGGCAAGGTCGCTGGCACTTCAGAAGAATTGATTGGAGAAAGCCATGTGCTTGGGGCTACCCGGACAAATCGTTGAAATCATCAGCAGTGATATGCAACTGGCAATGGTCGATGTCGGCGGTGTCAGACGCGCGGTGAACATCAGCTTGTTGGTCGATGACGAGCATCCGGTGTCAGCCTGTCTGGGCGACTGGGTGTTGGTGCATCTTGGGTTTGCCCGGTTGCGCATTGATGAAAACGAGGCCGCCGCCACTGTGGCGCTTCTTCTGGAAATCGGCAAGTTGCAGTCAGACATCGACAGAACGCGGACAGCGCAGGCAACATGAGCACCTTTTCCATGCTGCTTTTCGGACTGCTCCTGGGTATGAAACATGCCACTGATGCTGATCATCTGGCCGCCATGGCGACCTTAAGCTCCGGGCAGAACTCGCTCGCACAAACCATCAGACAAGGTGTCGCCTGGGGCGTTGGCCACACGCTGACCTTGATGTTGATCGGCGGCATCGCCCTCTGGCTGGGTGCCGCCATTCCCCCAAAGACCGCGCAGGCACTGGAATTCGCTGTGGGACTCATGCTGATGATGTTGGGGGTCGACGTCTGGCGCCGCTTGGCTAAGCAGCAAATACATGTTCATGTTCACAGCCACGATCAAAATCTCAAGCATGTTCATGCGCACAGCCACCTGGGGCCGCAAACATCCGAGTGTTCGGCACACAGCCACGGGCATCCAGACAAACCGCCACTGCGTGCCTTGTTTATCGGCATGATGCACGGATTGGCCGGCTCAGCAGCGCTGATTGCATTGAGTCTGGGAGTTGAATCATCATGGTTCATGGGGCTCCTGTACATTGCCATTTTCGGCATCGGCTCCATCGTCGGAATGGCCTTGCTGTCCGCAGTGATCACCGTGCCATTGGGTTGGTCTGCCCGCTCGCCTGGCTGGCTACACGAGGGCCTGCCCTTGGGCATTGGTGGCTTCAGTTGCCTGCTAGGCGTCTTCGTGGTTTATCGGATTGGGGTCGTGGAAGGGCTATTATTCAACTAATGCCAAGGGCTAAAGGCAACCCGCCGCAGTCGCCTGCAGCGCATTTCGCCTTGCTTGTGACTTAACAGGTCGCCTCTTCATTTGCTCACAGCTCCAATGTGTTACCGAGCGGAAAAAAATAGGACAAGTCAGATGTCAATCAGAAGCACGCGGATCGTGCGCGGCTTTACGCTGCTGGAACTGTTGGTGGTAATGGTCATCATCGGGTTGCTGGTGGGCTATGTTGGCCCGATGTATTTCAAGCAAATTGGCAAGTCCGAGATCAAGACAACGCGCGCCCAGATCGATGCCTTTGGCAAAGCGCTGGAACAGTACCGCCTTGACACGGGGCATTTCCCGACAACCGAACAGGGTCTGACTTCGCTGACTGAAAAGCCCCCCAGTGAAAGAAAATGGGATGGTCCGTACCTGAAGAAGAAAGTGCCGGCTGACCCCTGGGGAAATCCATACACCTACAAGCGGCCTGGCGATTACGGTGAGTACGACATCATGTCTCTCGGGCGGGATGGCGCTCTTGGCGGTGCCGGCGAAGATGCTGATATTGGCAACTGGGAATAGGCACCTACGGATGCAGCAGGCAACGAACCATGCGTTTTGAGTTGCGAGTTCTGCGGCCTGATGCCCGCGCGACAACCCTGTATCTTGACGCCTCCAGCGTCGCTGAGGCCACCGGCCAAGCGCGTCAACAGGGCTATTCAATTCTCCGGGTCAAAAGTGCCAAGACGCTTGCCAATATGGCCACTTCTGACGCTCGCGTGTTTCCACTGGGGCTGTTCAGCCAGGAACTGCTGATGTTGCTCGAGGCCGGTTTATCGGTCGTTGAGTCGATCGAAACCCTCAAAGAAAAAGAAGGCAAGGCGCAAACCCACCATGTGCTGGCACAACTGGTGACCTTTCTCTGCGAGGGCCAATCGCTGTCCCAGGCGCTACAAAACTTTCCTGCCGTTTTCCCGCCACTGTATATTGCCACCGTGCGGGCCAGTGAAAAGACCGGTGATTTGCCCGAGGCGTTGACCAGGTATGTGGCTTATCAGATGCAGCTCGATGTGGTGCGCAAAAAGATCGTCAGTGCTGCCATTTACCCCCTGTTGCTGGCCGGTGTTGGCGGTCTTGTCATTGTCTTTTTGCTCAGCTATGTGGTACCGCGCTTCTCGCGCATTTTCGAGGACCTCGGAGGCGATATTCCGTTTGCGTCGCAATTGCTGATCAATTGGGGCAATCTGGTTCACGATCACGGTTGGACTTTGCTGATCGGCCTGTTGGTCGTCACGGTGCTTGCGGTTTTCTGGTTGCTCCAGCCTGGGACGCGCCGCTGGATTTTCGACCGCCTGGCGACGGTCCCGGCGATTGGCGAGCGAATGCGCTTGTATCAGTTGGCCAGGTTCTATCGAACAGTGGGTATGCTCTTGCGTGGTGGCATGTCGATCATGCCAGCGCTACAGATGACGGGTGATCTTTTGCAGGGTCCCTTGCGCCACCGCTTGTCAGAATCCGCCAGTCAAATTCGCGAGGGTCTGCAAATATCTTCTGCCATGCACTCTTGTGGTTTGACTACTGCGGTTTCGTTACGCATGTTGCGTGTTGGCGAGCGCACCGGGCGCATGGGCGAGATGATGGAGCGCATCGCCTCCTATTACGACGCTGAAATCGCGCGCTGGGTTGACTGGTTTGTGCGCCTGTTTGAACCCCTGTTGATGGTTTTCATTGGGCTCGTCATTGGCGCCATTGTGGTCATGATGTATTTTCCGATTTTCGAGTTGGCCGGGAGCATCCAGTGACCCCGGCAGGCGAGTTGACACTGCGCCCGACCGAAAAGCCATTTCCGGCGGGCGAACTGGCGCAGGCCCGAGCCTTGTGCGCATCGACCGGCCGGTCAATGGTTGAGATTTTGCAAGAGCGGCAGGATCAGGAGCGTTTTCTGGTGCGCCTGGGGTTGACGGTGCGCAAGCCTGTCTTGTCGATGGCCCAGTTGCGGGCAATGCAGACGGCCTTTGATGTGATCAGTTTCAAGGAGACGATGTCCCGCAATTGTTTGCTGCTACGCGCTACCGACAGCCAACTGGTTCTGGTGGTCGCTGACCCCTTTGATGCTGGGGTCCAGTCCTGGGCCGAGTCCCGCACCAGCGAGCCAATTTTTGTGGCCATCGCCAGTCGCGCCGATATCATGGCCTGGCAATCGGTGCATGAGGAGAGCTTGCGGGCTTTTGACACCGTGCTGCCCGAAACGCAAGAGGTCGGCCCAAGAACCGAAGCAGTTGAGCAACTCAGTTTTCGTGGCATCAGTGAAGACAGCAGCAGGGTCGTTCGCTTGGTCAATTCAACCATTTTTGATGCCCTTCGTGCGGATGCCAGTGACATTCACCTGGAGTCCAATCCCGCTGGCATGGTCATCAAATTTCGCGTCGATGGAGTACTGGGTGTGGTCGGCTCGGTTGCCTCGGTCGCGTTGACCGAGCAGACCATTTCGCGCATCAAGGTCATGTCTGAACTCGATATCGCCGAACGGCGGGTACCGCAGGACGGACGGTTCCGTGTCAGCATTGGTGGGCGTGAAGTCGATTTGCGGGTTTCGATCATGCCCAGCATCCATGGGGAAGACGCGGTGTTGCGTATCCTTGACAAACAATCGCTAACTGACCAGTTGAAAGGCCTGCAACTGACCAGTCTGGGTTTTGATGAAAAAATTTCGGCCATTTTGCGCCGGTTGGCCAATGAGCCCTATGGCATGCTGCTGGTGACCGGCCCAACCGGTAGCGGCAAGACAACCACGCTGTACGCGGCGATCTCCGAGATCAACAACGGCACGGAAAAAATTGTCACCATTGAGGATCCGGTTGAATACCAGCTTTCGGGGGTATTGCAGATTCCGGTGAATGAAAAAAAAGGACTGAGCTTTGCCCGTGGCCTGCGCTCAATCCTGCGCCATGACCCTGACAAGATCATGGTCGGTGAAATCCGGGACGCCGAAACCGCGCAGATCGCCATTCAGTCGGCGTTGACTGGCCACCTGGTGTTTACCACGGTGCATGCCAACAATGTCTTTGATGTGCTTGGCCGGTTCATGCACATGGGTGTTGATCCCTACAGTTTTGTGTCAGCGCTCAATGGTGTGCTGGCGCAGCGACTGTTGCGCGTCAATTGCCCGCAGTGCGTTGCCGATGACCTGCCCAGTGCTGCCTTGCTGGCGGATTCGGGGCTGAGTCGCGAGGATGTCGCAGGTTTTCGGTTCCGGGCCGGACAAGGCTGCGGACATTGCCGGGGCAGTGGCTACAAGGGGCGCAAGGCCATTGCCGAGGTGCTGCACCTCAACGACAACCTGCGCGAGTTGATCGTGGCGCGTGCGCCGATTCGCCAGATCAAGGAAGCCGCGCGCCAAAACGGTACGCATTTCCTGCGGGATTCGGCGCTTGACCTGGTGCGCCTGGGCGAAACCACTTTGACGGAAATCAATCGTGTCACTTTTGTCGCCTGAGTCGCTTTGCGTCTTTGTGTCCCCCACCGAACTGGCGGCGGTGCACTGGTGCGGCTTGCGCCCACAAATTGCCGCCAAACGCATTTGTCCGGTCTCCGCACTGCCAGGCGCGCTCTGGAGCGGTGCGGCCCTGGCTTTCAATGGTGTATTGGCTGAATTTTCAACCTGTCACCGGGTCTGGGTGATTCTCTCCAGTCATTTCACCGCCTATCAGTTGCAGCCATGGCGTGATGATTTGCATGACCGCCAGGAAGAGGATTCGGTGGCTCGCCTGGCCTTTGTCCAAACCTACGGTGATGTCGCTGCCAATTGGCAGGTGCGTCTGAGCTTGGATGTCCCCGGCTCGCCAAGGGTGGCCACCGCGGTTGACGCTGATTTTCTTGCCGCACTTGAGCAGGGCGCGATGGCAAACAAGGCTCGCCTAGTCTCTATTGAGCCGTACTTTGCTGCAGCCGTGAACCACTGGCGCAAACAGTTTCATCGACGTTTCACCGGTTGGGTGGTGTTGCATGAAGAGGGGCAACTTTGTATTGGGCTGGTCAAGCGTGGCCATTGGCAATGGTTGCGCCGCTTGCGTGTTGGCCCGGGCTGGCAGGCATCTTTGCCGGACCTGCTTGACAACGAGGTGATGTTGGCCGGCATCGACAGCGTGGCATCGCAAGCGCTGGTTTATTCGTCGGCGCTTGCTGGGCTATCGATGCCTGCAAACACCCGCTGGTCCTTTCGGAGTTTGACCCTGAATGCCCGCCGCAACTTTGCCCCTGCTACTGACAGCCGGTTTGGTCCGGCCCTTTGGACCTTCCAGAATGCGACGAATTGATCTGAATTTTTCCAGCCGAGCACAGCCTGCCGGCGCGGCCCGCTGGGTCGGCCTGTTGCTTGGCATCGTGGCTCTGGTTGGTGTGATGGCTTGGGATCGTCTGTATTGGCAGCCGCTCATTGCGACCAATGAGAAGCAGTTGCGATCCTTACAGATGGCGCTGGCGGCGCGCCAGCCTGTTGTGCCGAAAATGGATGACGTGCAGTTGGCGGCCGAATGGGGTCAGGCCTTGGCGGTTGCCGGGACGCTCAACCTTCCCTGGGAGAAGTTGTTTGCCACTTTGGAAGGTCAATCGGTCGGGCAAGTGGCTTTACTGTCGCTGGAGCCAGACGCTGTTCGGCGCGAACTTGTTCTGACCGCTGAGGGCCGCAGCTTGAAGGCGATGCTCGGCTTTTACAAAATGCTTCAACAGCAGGGTGATTTGTCCGCCGTGGTGCTGCATTCCCATCAGGTGAATCAGCAGGACAGCGAAAAACCGGTTCGTTTTCACATCACCGCCAAGTGGGCTGCCAGTTCATGAATGTCGGCATGCTGCGGGCCCAGCTTTTCTTTCGTCTGCGACTGCTGGGCTGGCAGGGCATTTGCGGCCTGGTTTTGGTGGTTGCCGCGCTGGTTTGGGCTGTCAGTATCGGATTGTTGTCTGGTGCTCGTTTGGACCAGATCGACCGCCAACTGGCGCTGGTCACGGCAAAGCTCAAGCAGGGACAACAAACGCCAGCAGCACAAAAGCCGACGACAGCCACCGAGCAGCTCTTGGCTTTTTACCGGGAGTTCCCCGACCACGCATCAACGCCCGACTGGTTGGGGAAAATATACGTCCTGGCTGAGCAACACCAGTTGGCACTGAATGTCGGCGAATATTCCTTGACCCAGGCCCAGGCAGGGCGGCTGGACATGTTCACCATCACCTTGCCGGTCAAGGGAACATATCCTCAAGTCCGCAAGTTCATCCGGGCCGCGCTGCTGACGGCTCCGGCATTGGCTTTGGAAGGCCTTGATCTGAAACGAGACAAAGTTGGTGATGGCAGCGTTGAGGCCCGCATCGTGTTTCGACTGTATCTGGAGAAGGGTTCATGAGGCCGGTCACCCGGCGCATCTGGCTGGTTTTGGCTGTGCTGGTGTTGCTGGCGCTGGTCTGGTTTGCGCCTGGCGATGAAGACGGCCTTGCAGCCCCGGCGCTGGACAAAACCGGCCGCAGCCGCAAGGCTGTCGCTGTGCGCAGCAGGCCGACAAAAACCACAGTGACACCGGTTGGTGCAGCGGATGCCAGCCATGGACAACTCATCAGCCAGGGGCGTGCGCCGGTGGCAGAAAATATTCCTGACTTGTTTGCCGGGGTATCTTGGTATCTGC
>DAOSLL010000026.1:0-6355 GCA_035368905.1 Rhodoferax sp. | reverse complement strand
CGCCGCCGCCGCCGCCGCCGCCGCCGCCGCCGCCGCCGCCGCCGCCGCCGCCGCCGCCTCCGGCGCCACCGCCACCACCCAGTGCCCCGCCGCTCCCCTTTGTTTACCTCGGGCAGTACATCGAGGGTGACAAACAACTGATTCTGCTGACCCGGGGGGTCCGCATGATTAGCGTCTCCGTCGGTGATGTCATGGACAAAACCTACAAAGTGGTCAGCATGCAGGGCGGTCAACTGACTTTTCTTTATCTTCCACTTAACGTTGAACAATCGCTAGACACAGGAACCAATCAGTGAAGTCAGTCCATCATTTCGAAGCCTGCGCAGCACGCCGTCCAGCCTGGCCGGGAGCGCATTTATGTCAGTTGATGTTGCGCCTGCTGGTTGTCGCCTGGCTCGCAGGTTGTGCAACTGATTCCGGCCGCCGCGAGGGCTTGTCCCTGATCAAGGACGGCCGCTATGAGGAAGGACTGGCACGACTTGAGCAGGTGACGCAGGCAGATCCAAAAGATGCCGAATCACGCAGCGACTATGTCCGCCAACGCGAGCAGGTGGTGAATCGCCTGCTCAACTCTGCGCGTAGTGAATTGGCCAACGAGCGCTTTGAGGCGACTGAGGTGATTTACCAACGTGTGCTGGCGATTGATCCGAACAATCAGGCGGCAAAAAGCGGTCAGCGCAGCGCGCTGGCTGAGCAGCGCCACCTCAAGTGGCTGGCCGACGCACAGAGCATGGCCAAACTGGGTGATGTGGTGGGTGCCAGGTCTGCCGTCGGCCTAATTCTTCTTGAGCAGCCTACCCATGTCAAAGCCAACCAGATGCGTTACCAGCTTGAAGAGCAATGGCTCAGGGAGAATCTGACTGGCCCAAGGCTCAATATCAAGGAGCGCAAGCCGGTGACTCTGACCTTCCGGGACGCCAATCTGAGAATGGTGCTCGAAGCGATCTCGATGGCAGCCGGTTTGAATATTGTGATCGACAAAGATGTTCGCAATGACATCAAGGTTTCCATTTTTGTCAAGGACACCCCGGTTGAAGAAACGCTGGACCTTATCCTCTTGCAGAACCAGTTGGAAAAACGCATTCTGGGCGAAAACGCCGTGTTGATTTACCCGCTCACACCTGCCAAAACCAAGGAATACCAGGAACTCAAGGTTCGCCGCTTCGCGCTGGTCAACGCCGATCCGAAGCAGGTTCAAGCGATGATCAAATCGATTTTGAAAAGCAAGGACATTTTTGTTGACGAGCGCAGCAATGCGGTGGTCGTTCGCGATACGGTGCAAGTCATCCGGCTGGCCGAAAAGCTGGTGGCAGCGATGGACCAACCGGAACCCGAAGTGATGCTTGAAGTCGAACTACTCGACGTTGACCGCTCCCGAGCGATTGACCTTGGCATCGACTGGCCAACGTCGGTCAGCGGCACCATCAACCCAATGACGCTGGCTGCTTTGCGCAACAGCAGTTCAGCCGATGTCAACATGTCTTCGCTTGGCATGTCGGTCAAGGCCAAGGGTACCGATTCCGACACCAGGACGCTGGCGACTCCCCGGATCCGGGTGCGCAACAAGGAAAAAGCCAAAATCATGATTGGTGACCGCACCCCGGTGGTTTCCAGCGCTGCTGTACCAGGTTCCGGGGTGACCACCAGTCCGGTTTACAACACCACCATCCAATACCTCGAAACGGGTGTCAAGCTCGAAGTTGAGCCCACGATCTACATTGATGGCAGTGTCGCCATCAAGGTGAACCTGGAGGTGAGTTCCCTCGGCGGTGAAGTCCGGGTTGACAGTTCCCTGGCGTACAAGACCAAAACCAACAACGCCACCACCACGCTCCGACTGAAAGACGGCGAAACCCAGGTGCTTGGTGGCCTGATCCAGGGCTTTGACAGCAGCGGGCAAGCCAACAAGATTCCTGGCCTGGGTGATGTTCCGGTCTTTGGTCGTCTGTTTGGCATCAGCCATGACGAATGGAGTGGCCGGGAATTGGTGTTGGTGATGACCCCTCACATCATCCGCAACAACCAGGTGAGCGAAGCAGATTTGCTCGAACTGTGGTCCGGTACGGAAAGCAATGTCAAGTATTTGCCGCTTGACCTCAAAGTGGCGGCCTCGGCCGGTGTGCTGACTCAAAAGGGGGCAAGCCCGGCCTCCGGTGCAGCCGCCGCGCGCAATCCCTCGATTCCATTCCGGGCTCCGACATCTCAGGCGGCACGACCAGCGACTTTGGCCTCATCAGCCGTTGCCCCACTTGCGGCCGAGGTGGCATCAGCGACACCGACGCTGACCTTGTCCGGGCCAATCCAGGCCAATCCAGGTGAAAAGATCAGCGTTGCGGTGAATGTCCAGGGCGGCAGCGGTCTCAGTGCGGTTCATGCGACCTTGTCTTACGACAAAGAAGCCTTGAAGCCGATCTCGGTCAATGAAGGCAATCTGATGCGCCGCACCGGTATCAAGTCGAACTTTGACGCAAGAGTTGACGAAGCGACGGGTTCAATTCATGCGGATTTGGTCACAGAGGACGGTGCAGTCGCCAGCGGCACGGGGGCCGTCGCGCACATCGAATTCGAAGTGACCGGAAAGCCGGGCCGACCAGCCTTGATAAAGCTCTCCAGTGCCACTGCCGCAACGGCTGGCACCGAGGCGATGACGCTGGTGGCTCCGCAGCCGCTTTCCGTCAATATCGAGCCCGGTCCATGACTGTGTTCAATCGGAACCGCCAGCAGCGCGGCTTTACGTTGATTGAATTGGTGATTACGGTGGCCATTGTGGGCCTGTTGGCATCGGTCTTGGTTCCAATGGCAGAAGTTGCCATCCAGCGCAGCAAGGAACGGGAGTTTCGCGACGCACTGCAGCAGATTCGAACCGCTATCGATGCCTATAAGCAGGCGGTCGATGATGGCCGGATTCTGTCGGACGCGCAAAAGTCCGGCTACCCGCCAGACCTGCAGACGCTGGTGCAAGGTGTCGATGATGTCAAAAGCGCCAGGAAAGGGCAAAAAATGTACTTTTTGAGGCGCATCCCACGCGATCCATTTTTCCAGGATGCCGCTGCGCCCCCTGAGGCAAGCTGGGGCAAACGCAGTTATGCCAGCCCGCCCGATGCGCCGAGTGAAGGCGAAGATGTCTTTGATGTCTATTCCTGGTCAACTGGCATCGGTCTCAATGGAATCCCCTACCAGCAATGGTGAACGCTGTGGCTAATGGTTCACACCCGCTCCCTGCCCAGCGCGGTTTTACCCTGATTGAACTGGTGGTCGTTCTGGCGATTGTTGCGTTGCTGCTGTCGATTGCAACGCCGCTGTATTTTCATCGGCTCGACAAGTCCAAAGAGACGGTACTGCGGGCCAATCTGGCCTTGACGCGCGATGTGCTCGACAAGTTCTATGGTGATACCGGCAAGTACCCCGATCGCCTGGAAACGCTGGTCGAGAAGAAATACTTGCGCAATTTGCCGGTTGATCCGGTCACCGAAAGCGCGCTGACCTGGATCATCATGGCACCAGATACGCCCGACAAGGGTGGCGTTTTTGATATCCACAGCGGCGCGCCGGGAAACTCATCCGATGGAACCCCTTACAGTGACTGGTAGGCAGTCGGGGTTTACCTATATTGCCGTACTGATTGCGGTGGCCATCATGGGAGCCATGCTGGCCGCGCTGGGAACCATATGGCACACCATGGTGCAGCGCGACAATGAAAAGGACCTGTTGTTTGCCGGGCATCAGTTCCGGGTCGGTCTTAACCGCTATCACCAAATCAATCAGCGCTATCCCATGCGCCTTGACGATCTGGTGCAGGACCAAGGAAAGCCGACCATCCGACGGCATCTGCGCAAGATCTACATCGATCCGATGACGCGTCAGACAGATTGGGGTCTGGTGAAACTTTCGGATGGCCAGATTGTTGGCGTGTACAGCAAGTCCAGCCTGGTGCCACTGAAAAAAACCGGGTTCCGCTTGTGGGACATGAATCTCGAGGGCAAGGCCAGCTATTCAGAATGGCTGTTTATGGCTGAAGGACAGACTGTCGCGAGCAATGGACTTGCTGGCAACTGACAGAATGATTCCGACACGACAGAATGCTGATTTGCGGGTGAAGCCTTGTCCAATGAGGCGTGAGCGCGAACGGCTCATGCTTCTGGCTCGTGCCGGGCACCGACATCCGCGTCAAAGTGCAGGCCACCGGAGCTGGGCTGCACCGCCAATCCGGGCGCGCGCTGGGTGACAGAAGGCATATTGCCGCTTCCGCAAACCACGCAAATCTTGTCTTTCTTGTCTTGATGTTGTCATTTTGATCCGCTGCTGATCACACTGCATTCGACACACGCATCATAGGCAGCCCCAAGAATACATGCCGATGCGGTGTCTTGTGGTGGCAAGGCGCTCACCGCCAGGGACAGCGCGCCCTGGGGATGAAAATTCCACTCGGTCGGGGCAATCACACGGTAATCAGCCACTTTGCCCTGGGTATCAAGCTGTACCCAATGCAGTAGCAGGCCGCGTGCCATTTCGCACCACGCGATGGCTTGGCCGTCGCCCAGCTTCAACGCGCCACTTGAGAGTGCGGCAGGCCGGTCCTTACCCGGTCCCAGGAGAGCGGGCAATGCCATGTCATTCGCAACGATGCCTGGCGCTGCAATGGCTTTCTGTTCCGGCGGGGGGGAGCCAAGGGTGACAGGCGCATTGGCCAGCTCGATCAGCTCCAGCCAACGCGATGCCAGCCGGACCCAGGCGCTTGGCTTGTCCGTTGGCCTGTTAGCTGCAGCGCTGCCGGGTTCAAGGCGGCGATGGCGCAGGCGCGCCCAGGGGCCTGTCTCAAGGCACTGGCCGCACCAAGCTGGAAACTGCGCAAAGTCGGGCTGGGCTACGATAAGCCGCGCCAGCTCGGCAAGCTTAGCCGCCTGCTCTTGCGGGTGGTGGTCGAGCACATCGAGCGTTCGCGCTCCGGGAATCAATGCGCTCGCCTGTCGATGGCAAGCCGCCAAAAACTGTGCCGGAGGCAAATCGGTGGAGCGGTTGCGACACCACTGTACCAGCGCATCGGGCGTGCAGTGCTGCGCTAGCCAGTCGTCCGGTGGCTGCTGCAGCACGCTGACTTCGAGCCAGTGACGCAGTTGGGTCAGCGCATGCTCGGCTTCTTGCCATGTCGGTGCCAGGTGGGTTTGGGAAAGCGCCAGCGGGCAGGCTTTGAGCCAGTCAAATGAATTTATTTTTATAGCATGTTGCGCAGATTCCATAAGGGCTAGAAGGTGATTTGATCCATCATCTGACCGGTCAGGCAGAGCCAGCAGGACGAGCTGGCGCGGCCAGTCCAGCGCGATGCTGCGCAGATGGTCGCGCGCGGTCTCCAGCGTCAACAGCAGCTTGGGCGGCTCTGGCAGCGCTGCTTGACCAGGCCAGCGTGCCGCGTTGAGCACCAGCCGCGCCGTGCGCCGATGCGCGTGTGAGCACAGTGTGAACAGGGCAGACAGTGTGCGCTCTACCGTCTCACCACTTTGCCCGCGCAACAAGCGCGTTAGCAAGCCCTGACCCAGCACCGGTCGGTGGCCGGAGATGCCAGGTGTCTGCCCCGGATGCAGTCTGTAGCTACCCGCCAGCCTGGTAAATCCGCTCATGCGAGCAAACCAGGCATGGCACCAGAGCTGCGCCGAAACCAGCAGCCGCATCGGCTCGACGGCGTGGCCGCGGTGCGCGTCGTGATCCCAGCAGGCCGGTGCAACTGCGTCAAACCCTGTTGGGCACTGGCCAGTGCGGCGGCATGGTTGTCAAAATCGAACATTGGCGAATACAACGGGCAGACCTCAAAAGCGTTGATTGTCGGCTCATGGGCAGCGATATGGCCAAAGCAGGAGTTACCAAAGGTGCGGGTCACAGACGTTCTTGATCAGTCCGACTGACTTCAAGCGAGCGAGTTGACTTGAAGGCGCTGATTGGGTCATTGGCACCAAGGCCGCCAAATCAGCGCGTCGCCAGCCATAGATATTGAACTCGCCATGCTGCAAAACTTTGTGCACGCGTAACTCAGATCGGTTGAAGGAGTTCAAGCCTTTGATTTTTTGCTCTGAACCAACTTGCACCCGAGGCTGGCACAAGCGCTGCCAATCGCGCTCACCCGCACTGGTGTCATCCAGGCTGGCCAGGAACGCCAAATAGCGTTGGTAGCAACCCAGCATGATCTCGCTCAGATCAACGGTGTCGTAGATTGACATATTCAGACTGGCCAGCTCCTGTGTGCTGTGTTCGTATCGATGTTCCACTTTGCCGTAATGCCTCCCGAGTTCCCCAGCTAAATTTGTAACGTGTTGATCTATATAGGGGTGCACTGGAAACGCGCCACTACAAAAGGGTTAACTGG
>DAOSLL010000025.1:0-15108 GCA_035368905.1 Rhodoferax sp. | reverse complement strand
AGCCAGAGCCCCGAGGCCATGTTCACCCAGGTCTGCGGGCTGCGCACCGTGATGCCGTCCAACCCCTATGATGCCAAGGGGCTGTTGATCGCATCGATTGAAAACGACGACCCGGTCATATTTCTGGAGCCCAAGCGCCTGTACAACGGACCGTTTGACGGTCGCCATGATTTGCCGGTGGTGCCTTGGTCAAAACATCCGCTGGGTATGGTGCCAGACGGCTATTACACCGTGCCGCTCGACTCCGCTTCAGTATATAAACAGGGTCAAGCCCTTACTGTGCTTGCCTACGGCACTATGGTTTACGTAGCAGAAGCAGCAGCCCTTGAGAGCGGCGTGGATGCCGAGATCATCGACCTGCGCAGCCTTTGGCCGCTGGACCTTGACACGCTGGTGACCTCGGTCAAAAAGACCGGCCACTGCGTCATCGTGCATGAAGCCACCCGCACCAACGGCCTGGGCGCTGAACTCTCGGCACTGATTCAAGAGCATTGCTTCTACCACCTGGAAGCGCCGATTGAGCGCGTAGCTGGCTGGGACACGCCCTACCCTCATGCCCAGGAATGGGCGTATTTTCCTGGCCCGGCCCGCGTGGCCGCCGCCTTCAAACGTGTGCTGGAGGCGTGAATCATGGGCATACAAATCATCAAGATGCCCGACATTGGCGAGGGCATTGCCGAAGTTGAACTGGTCGCCTGGCATGTGCAGGTGGGCGACACGGTGGCCGAAGACCAGATTTTGGCCGACGTCATGACCGACAAGGCCACGGTGGAAATTCCGTCGCCGGTAAGCGGCATCGTGCTGGCACTCGGGGGCGCTGTCGGACAGGTCATGGCAGTAGGCTCAGAGGTGATCCGCATCGAGGTCAATGGCGCGGGCAATCTCAAGAGCGGGCCAGGTGCGGTGCCAGCACCCGCCAGTGCGGACCCGCCGACAGCCACCCTGCAAACAACGCCCGCAGCCAACATCGCACCCACTGTGCAAACGGCTGCAGATGATGGCAACGGCAAACCGGCAAGTGTCCCCGTTGCTGTGCCTGCCACCGATACGCAACCTGCGTCGCCCGCTCGCGGCACCGACAGGCCGATTGCCGCGCCGACGGTGCGCCGTCGCGCCTGGGAACTCGGTATCGACCTGTCGCAGGTGCAAGCCAGCGGAACCGCAGGTCGAATCACCCAAGCCGACCTCGCCCGCCATGCCACCAGTCAATATGATTATGATAGCTACCAGCGCAAGCAGGACAAGGGCTACAGGCCGTTAGAGGCACAAGAAACGATTCCGGTCATCGGCCTGCGCCGCAAGATCGCCCAGAAGATGCAGGAAGCCAAGCGCCGCATTCCGCATTTCACTTATGTGGAAGAAATCGATGTGACCGAACTCGAAGCGCTGCGAACCACGCTTAACAACCAACACGGCCAAACCCGTGGCCGCCTAACCTTGTTGCCGCTGTTGATCCGGGCGATGGTGCTGGCGGTGCGCGAGCACCCCGAGGTCAACGCCCGCTATGACGACGATGCAGGCGTTCTGACCCGTTTTGCCGCCCTGCATCTCGGCGTGGCAACACAAACCGATGGCGGCCTGATGGTGCCGGTGATTCGACACGCCGAAGCGCTGGACCTGTGGGACTGCGCCAGGGAAATTCTGCGCCTGGCCGAAGCTGCGCGAAGCGGCAAAGCCAGCCGGGAAGACCTGACCGGCTCGACCCTGACGCTAACCAGCCTGGGTGCTTTGGGCGGCATTGTCAGCACGCCGGTCATCAACCACCCCGAGGTGGCAATTGTCGGCACCAACCGAATTGTTGAACGCCCCATTGTCATCGGCGGCACCGTGGTGGTGCGTAAGATGATGAACCTGTCGTCGTCGTTCGACCACCGGGTGGTGGACGGCCTGCACGCCGCAAAGTTCATTCAACGCCTGCGCAGCCTGCTGGAATGCCCAGGGACACTTTTTGCCGGTTGAACACGGGTAATTTTCATGGCGCAGGCCGAGATTGACTGCCCGCATCTGCACTGAGGTTGTTAGCCATTGAGTGCGTCGGTACGCATGTTCGATTCGCGAGTTTGCCCGGCAGTTCGTGGCCTTCTTGCTTGAGTCGGCCTCCAAGCCGGTTGATCTGCCCCGAGGCAAGGGCACGGTGTCTCAGTTGTCCGCACAGGCAAAACAGCGAGCCTGCCATTGAATCGCCAACGCCAGTTGAGCCCAATCCGACACAAATATTCAACGGCACTTATATTCTGAAATATCGCAGATCTTCAAAAACACAAGTTTTCCTTGGAAAAATTTTTTTTCCTTTCAAATCAATCACTTAAACCAGATTCTGCAGCGCCTCGATATAACGGAACTGTGAACCAATTGCTGCAAAGCAGCATAATTTGACGCATAATCACGCTGCTTATTTCGGTTCGGCTGGGTTTTGGTGGTGTTCAGGTTCATAGCAGCCCTCTGTCAGCAAATTTGTCGCTTTCAGCGATCGTTTTTGGCCGGAGGACCTTGTGCACGTGACTGCTCGTCTTGCTGCAACATGGGTCAGTGGTCCTGTTGTTTCTCGTCTGGCATTTGAATCCGCACCCCGGTTGAGGGCGAATTTGCAACCAATGATGGATGTGTTTTTTGTAACAATGACGGAGACAACACATGAAGCTCACGCTGACCCACGACGAAATGAGCGCTTACTGCGCCGAACTGCATGATGCCAATGCAGTATTCAAGTCCGACTATCCGGCCGATTCATTTGAGCGGCAACCAGTGCACACCGTGTATGGTGGCGCCAACCTTTTCAAAGCAGGTTTTGCACCCAAACTGGGCGAGGTAGCCTTAAAGACCCTGGAGACTTATGCACCCAGCTTTAGCGTTTTTGCCAAGGTTTTGGGCTTGCCGCGAGCTGAAATGCTGCCGTCCAATCCATTCGAGTTGGGTAGCCTGACGCGCGCGCTGGAAGCCAATCCTGAGCAAGTGCGCGAGACCAAGCCAGCGGCCTGGCTGGCTTTCACCGTCTATAACCGTGTCGTCAAGAAGCTTCAGGCCGAGCCGATTGAAGACAACCGGATCGATTTTGAAGATGGCTATGGCAACCGTCCAGATGCCGAAGAGGATGCCCATGCCGTAGCAGCCGCCGATGAAGTCGCCAAAGGCATGGCTGACAACGTTCTGTCGCCCTTTATCGGCATCCGGGTCAAAACCTTCTCAGACGAATGCAAGGTGCGTTCGATTCGTACGCTCGATATTTTCCTGACGCGGCTGGCCGAGAAAACTGGCAGCAAGCTGCCAAAGAACTTTATCGTGACATTGCCCAAGGTCACCATACCGACACAAGTTTCCACCTTTGTCAAGATCCTCGAAAATCTTGAGACCCGCCTGGGTTTTGCCAAAGATTCGCTGAAAATGGAAATCATGATCGAGACCACCCAGTCGATCATCAATCACAAAGGCGAAAACACGGTGCCGCTGCTGGTGGCTGCTGCCGGTGGCCGCTGCCGTTCGGCCATTTTCGGCACTTACGACTACACCGCATCCTGCAACATCACCGCTGCGCATCAGACCCACACGCACCCGGCCTGCGATTTTGCCCGCCATGTGCTGCAAGTCAGTCTGGCTGGCACCGGCATCACCATCAGCGACGGTGCCACGACCATCATGCCGATCGGGCCGCACAAGGCACCCAAGGACGGCGTGCTGTCGGCCCAGCAGATGGACGAAAACCGCTCGGTGGTGCATGGTGCCTGGAAACTGCACTACGACAACATCATGCACTCGCTGCGCCACGGTTACTACCAAGGCTGGGACTTGAATCCGGGCCAGTTGCCAGTGCGCTATGCTGCGATGGATGCTTTTTTCCTCAGTGGGCTGCAAGACGCATCGGCCCGGCTGAACGCATTTCTGAACAAGGCCGCCCAAGCCACGCTGGTGGGCAATACATTCGACGATGCCGCGACCGGCCAAGGGCTGTTGAACTTCTTCTTGCGCGGCATGGCCTGCGGAGCCATCACCGAACAGGAAGTGCTGGCCACCGGCATCACGCTTGACGAACTGCGCTCTCGTTCCTTTGTTCGCATTGTCAGCAATCGCACTGGCAAATAATGGCTGATCAGCCCATCAAGAAAGCAATAAACCATGAGTGAAGTCAACAACAGGCTGCAGGAAGCGTCGCAGCATCTCAAAGTGGCCGATGCACTGATCAAGAAATCTCTGCTCTGGGTAAAGGAGCAATGCCTCGGAGGCAAGGGCGTGTCGGGCGAGAAGCTTGATGGTCATCAAATGGCCAGTTTCGATCTGGCCTGGTGTGCCGCCGAAGCAACCACGGCGCGTTTTGCCGTCGAGTATGCGGGCAAGGTCATTGCCGACAGCCAGGCCAGCGGCGCTAGCCTCTGCCTGGAAGAGCAGATGACCCTGGTTTTTTGCGCCGAAGCGCTGCAAAACATACGCAACCGGTTCGCGGCCAGACCGCAGAGTTTTGGTCTGGGTGAAGGTGACATTGCGTTGCTGGATGCCAGCGTCCTGACCCGCTTCTGCCGCACACAGCTTGATGCTGGCAATCTGGAAGCGCTGGGTCGGCAAGTCATTGCCATGGATGGTGCCAGCGGTGTCTACCTGCTTGGCGACGATGCCATGATGATGCAGGATTCTTTCCGCAAACTGGCCACCCATGTGGTAATGCCGCTGGCCGAAGAGATACACCGGCACGACAAGATCATTCCAAAAGAAATTTTGGTGCCACTCACCGAAATGGGCTGCTTCGGCCTGTCAATACCAGAGCGCTACGGCGGCATCCAAAGTGACGATCATGAAGACAACATGGGCATGATCGTGGTCACCGAAGAGTTGTCTCGCGGGTCACTTGGCGGTGCGGGTAGTCTGATTACTCGCCCCGAGATCCTCAGCCGTGCCCTGCAAAAGGGTGGCACCGAGGAGCAACGCCAAAAGTGGCTGCCGCAAGTGGCCATGGGGCATCCCTTGTGCGCCATTGCCGTCACCGAACCCGATACCGGATCGGATGTTGCAGCCATCCGACTCAAGGCGACCAAGTGTGAGGGCGGCTGGCACCTGGACGGTGTCAAGACTTGGTGCACCATGGCTGGCAAGGCTGGCCTGCTGCTGGTGTTGGCACGCTCCAACCCGGACCGTGCAGCCGCGCACAAAGGCCTGAGCATGTTCTTGGTCGAGAAAGACTCCTACGAGGGTCACGATTTTGAATTCCGTCAGCCTCAGGGTGGTGTATTGACCGGTCGTGCCATCTCGACCATAGGCTACCGCGGCATGCATTCTTATGAGTTGTTTTTCGACCATGTGTTTGTGCCCGATGAGAACTTGGTCGGCGGACCGGAGGGCGAAGGCAAGGGCTTTTACTCGACGATGGCCGGCTTTGCCGGTGGGCGGATTCAAACCGCCGCACGCGCCATTGGGGTTATGCAAGCGGCGTTTGAGCGGGCAGTCTTGTATGCCACTGACCGCAAGGTTTTTGGCAAGGCGATTGGCGAATACCAGCTCACGCTGGTCAAACTGGCCCGCATGGCGACCCTGCTGACAGTGTCACGCCAATTCACCTATGCGGTAGGCCGTTTGATGGATCAGGGTGAAGGCCAGATGGAAGCCAGCATGGTGAAACTGTTCACCTGCCGAACTGCGGAATGGCTGACCCGCGAAGCGCTGCAGATTCATGGCGGCATGGGTTACGCCGAAGAGACAGCAGTCAGCCGCTTCTTTGTCGATGCACGTGTGTTGTCGATTTTCGAAGGAGCAGAAGAAACGCTGGCTTTGAAAGTCATCGCACGTTCTCTCATAGATTCCGTCTAGCCTTGGCTTGATGCCGTTACAACGTTATGTCCAAAGGAGCACATCCCATGTCACAGGCAGTTCGTTTTCAGGCACAGGTTGAACTGGCCGAAAAGGTGAAGGTTGACGGGCCCAGGGTTCGCTTTCCGCATTACGGTCGCTATCTGGAAGAGTTTGTGCCCGGGCAAGTGTTTGTTCACCCCCGTGGTTTCACCTTTCTTTCGGCCCAAATGGAGGCTTTTGCCCGCACTTACTTGCAATGCAATCCGCTTTACCTGAATGACCAGTACGCCACGGCCTGTGGCTTTGCCGGTCTGCTGGCTTCACCGCAAATGGTTTTCAACGTCGTTCTCTCGCTAGGCGTACAGAACGACTCCGAGAAGGCGATGGCCAACCTCGGCTACTACGATGCCCAGTATTTGCGACCGGTCTATGCTGGCGATACCGTTCGTTCCCTGACCAAGGTGATAGATCGCAAGGAGCGTGGTGTCGGCAAGCCTGGCATCGTCACCATCCGTACCTTGGGGCTTAACCAGAACGACGAAGTGGTGCTGCAGTACCAGAGAAAAATCATGGTCGACGGGCAAGGTAGCCGACCGCCAACCACCCCATTGCCAAGCGCTGCGACGATGCCGACTTTTCCATGGGTCGAGCAAGCCGAAGTGTTGCTGCCGAACTTCCCCGCGCAATTGCCATCGGGTTTGACCGGTCCGAATTCATGGTTCGAGGATTTTGTGGTGGGTGATGTCATCGTTCATGCCAACGGCAGAACCATCACCGACGAGCACCTTTCGCTGACCTATGCAGTGGGCAACACCCATCCGCTGCATTTTGACCAGGTTTTCAGTTCCGGCCTGTCAGGCAAGATGAGTGGCGATCCGATTGTTTATGGCGGACTGGTTTTCGCCTGGCTGGAAGGACTGGCCAGCCGTGACATCAGCGAAAACAGCCTGTGGGAAATCGGTTTCACCGAGGGTTACCACACTCAACCATCCATCGCCGGTGACACGGTTGCCGCGATGTCGCGTGTGTTAGCGGTTGCAGACGCACCCGGCGGGCTGGGTGCCGATTTCGGCATCGTTAATTTCCAGTTGATTGGTGTCAAGAACATCAGCGCCTCAAAAGCCTATGCCAAACATGGTGCGGACCTGTTCATCAAGGAAAGCGACAAGAAGGCCATGGGCAAGGAAAAAATTGATGAGAAGATTTTTGAGATCGAGAGACAACTTTTGATCAGGAAGAGGAAATAGTCATGGCAACCACCCCGAAAAAAAATAAGGACCAGCCCTGGTTGATGCGGACCTACAGCGGCCACAGTTCAGCCAAGGCATCCAACGCGCTTTACCTCACCAATCTGGCCAAGGGTCAGACTGGTCTGTCGGTCGCTTTCGATCTGCCAACGCAGACCGGCTACGATGCTGACAATCCTCTGGCCAGCGGCGAAGTTGGCAAGGTCGGAGTGCCCATCTCGCACATCGAGGACATGGATCAGTTGTTTGACCAAATTCCGCTCGACAAGATGAACACCTCGATGACGATCAATGCCACAGCACCCTGGTTGCTGGCGCTGTACATCGCATTGGCGCAGCGACGCGGCATTGACCCAAAAATGTTGAGCGGCACCACGCAGAACGACATCATCAAGGAATACCTGTCGCGCGGCACCTATATCTACCCGCCCGGCCCTTCAATGCGCTTGATCGCTGACACGATTAATTACACCGTCTTGCATGTGCCGAAGTGGAATCCGACCAACATTTGCAGCTACCATTTGCAAGAGGCCGGTGCCACCCCGGTTCAGGAACTGGCTTATGCCCTGTGCGCCGCCATGGCGGTACTCGACCGGGTCAAGGCATCCGGTGAAATCGGAGCCGCTGCCTTCCCGCAGGTGGTCGAGCGCATCTCGTTCTTTGTAAACGCCGGCATACGCTTCGTTGAAGAATGTTGCAAGCTCAGGGCTTTTGGCCAAATGTGGGATGAATTGGCCCTGACCCGCTACCAGGTTGAAGATCCAAAGCTGCGCCGGTTCCGCTACGGGGTTCAGGTCAACTCATTGGGCCTGACCGAGGCGCAACCAGAAAACAATGTGCAGCGCATCGTTTTGGAAATGTTGTCGGTAGTGCTCTCCAAAGGTTCAAGAGCCCGCGCTATCCAGCTCCCGGCCTGGAACGAGGCCATGGGGCTGCCGCGCCCGTGGGATCAGCAATGGGCCCTGCGGATTCAGCAAGTCATGGCGCTAGAAACCGATTTACTGGAGTATGGTGACATTCTGGACGGCTCCCCCGTCATTGCTGCCAAGGTGGCCGAACTGATTGAGGGTGCCAAAAAGGAGATCGCAAATGTCGAGGCCCAGGGCGGAATCATTGCTGCCATTGAGTCCGGCTACATCAAGCGTGAACTGGTCGGCAGCCACATGAGCCGTCTGCGTGCCATTGAGTCTGGCGACCTGAAGATCATCGGTGTCAACTGCTTCCAGGAAACCGCCCAATCGCCGCTCACCCAGGGCAGCGACGGCGGCATTATGAAGGCCGATCCAGAGGCAGAGCGTGAACAAATCGAACGCCTGCAGGCGCATCGCAGCAAACGCGACAACATCGAAGTTCGTGCCGCCTTGCAGGGCCTCACCGATGCCGCCAACAGCGGCGAGAACATCATGCCCAGTTCGATTCGCTGCGCCCTCGCAGGAGTCACCACTGGCGAATGGGGCGACACCCTGCGCGCGGTATTCGGTGAGTTCCGGCCACCCACAGGTATTGACATTGCCATCGACAGTCGTGTTGTGCTGGGCAAAACGGACCAGGTGACCGATCTCAGGAGCAGAGTGGCAGACACTGGCAACGCGCTGGGTCGGCCCCTGAAATTGTTGGTTGGCAAACCGGGTCTTGACGGGCACTCCAATGGCGCTGAACAGGTTGCGGTCAAAGCCCGCGATGTCGGCTTTGAAGTCGTCTATGACGGCATCCGGTTGACCCCGCAGCAAATTGCGCAAGCAGCACAAGAGGAAGGTGTGCATATGGTTGGCCTGTCGATTCTCTCAGGCAGCCACATGCAATTGGTCGAATCGGTATTGCAGGAAATGCGGCTGCGCGATCTTGGTCAGGTGCCGGTAATCGCTGGTGGCATCATTCCGCCAGAAGATGCAGAAAAGCTCAAGTCATTGGGTGTGCGGGCCATCTACACGCCCAAGGATTTCAGCCTGAATGCCATCATGGCCGATATGGTCGACGTGGTCCGGGAATGCAACGGACTGGTGCGTCTTGGATTATTGAAGTAACGACAACAATGCGCCAACCGGACCTACCTGATCCCGAGCAATTGGCATTGAGGATACAACGCGGTGAGCGGGCTGCAGTTGCCAGTGGTTTGAATCTGCTTGACAACAAACTGGCCGAGGCACGTGTCCGCGCCACCAGGCTTCTGGCGCTGCTTTCAAGCCAAAGACGAGTGAGTGACGGTCATCTGATCGGCGTTACTGGCCCGCCCGGCACCGGGAAGTCAACGCTGGTTTGCGCCATGATCCGGGAATGGCGGCAAGTCGGCAGAACCGTTGGTGTGCTGGCAGTTGATCCGTCGAGCCGTCCTGAATTGGGTGGGGGTGCCCTGCTTGGGGACCGTATTCGCATCAAAAGCGCTGGCTACGATGAGGGACTGTTCATTCGCTCGCTTGCCAATCGCAATCAGTTGGGCGGTGTTGCCATTGAAGTTTGGCCAATGAGTTGGCTGATGCTGGCCTGTTTTGACATAGTCGTGGTCGAAACCGTGGGTGTTGGTCAAACTGAAATTGATATAGCCGAGCTTGCCGACACTGTGTGCTATGTAGCGCAACCAGCCTCGGGCGACGCTATTCAGTACCTGAAGTCGGGAATCATCGAGATCCCCGACGTTTTCGCGGTCAACAAGGCCGATCTAGGCGCGCCTGCCTTCAAGACCGCCGCCGAGATTGGTCGCAGTGCACCCCGGCAGGATCGTCGCAAGGAATGGGATTACCCAGTCTGTCTGGTAAGTGCCGCGATGAACACCGGCATCAAGCCAATGTTGCAACGCATTGACCAGCACCGGGATTTTCTTGTCCGCGCCGGGTTGCTGGACAAACTGCGTAACAACCATCACAAGGCTTGGGCCATTCGCTTGCTCAAAGAAGAATTCGGCACTTTCGGCCTGGAACTGGTCGGCGGAGTGACACTTGTCGGTGAGCACCTTGGCGATGGTCAGGCCAACCAATTTGAGGAATACCAGCGGCTTCGCAAGCGTATTCTGTCCAGATTCCAGTCGGAAACACAGTTCAGTCAATTAACCAAAAAGGAGCATTCTGATGAGCAAGCAACTGTATGAAGTAGGCGAACAACCCCCTCTGGGCCTGGTCCCGGAGAAAATGCACGCATGGCTGATCCGGCCTGAGCGCTTTGGTAAGCCTATGGAGGCGTTTCAAAAGGAAGTGGTGGACACCCCGAGCATTGCTGACGACGAAGTGCTGGTGTATGTGATGGCGGCTGGCATCAACTACAACAACGTCTGGGCCGCGCTCGGCATTCCGGTCAACGTGATTGCAGCCCGCAATAAAAATGGCGAACCCGAGCCGTTTCATATTGGCGGTAGCGATGCCTCGGGTATCGTCTACAAAGTAGGCAAGGACGTAACCAACGTCAAAGTCGGCGATGAAGTCGTGATGCACTGTGGCACTTTCAACCGCAATTGTGAATGGGTCAAGGGCGGTGGCGATCCAATGTACTCGCCATCGTTCAAGATTTGGGGCTATGAGACCAACTTTGGCAGTTTTGCCCAGTTCACCCGGGTGCAGGGACAACAGTGCATGCCCAAGCCTAAACACATGAACTGGGAAGAAGCCGCCTCCTATGTGCTGGTGGCGGCAACCGCCTGGCGGATGTTGCATGGCTGGGAATCGAGCTCCATCAAAAAGGGCGACGTGGCCTTGATCTGGGGCGGTGCTGGTGGTCTGGGTTCGATGGCAATTCAGATTGCCAAGGCGGTCGGTGCCACCTCGGTGGCCATGGTGTCAGGCCAGGATAAGTTTGATTACTGCATGAAGCTTGGTGCCAAAGGCTGCATCAACCGCAATGATTTCGACCACTGGGGTATGTTGCCACACTGGAAAGACAACGCTGGGTACGGTAAATGGCTCAAAGGTGTGCGCTCGTTTGGCGCAAAAATCTGGGAAGTGCTGGGTGAAAAGCGCGCCCCAAATCTGGTCTTTGAGCATCCCGGTGAAAGCACCATCCCGAGTTCGATTTTTGTCTGCGAAACCGGTGGCATGGTGGTGGTCTGCGCTGGCACTTCCGGCTACAACGCCACAGTCGATCTGCGCTACCTGTGGATGCGCCAAAAGCGTCTGCAAGGCTCGCATTTCGCCAATACCGTGCAGTGCAACGAGATGAACCAATTGGCGCTTCGGGGCGAACTTGACCCCTGCATGTCGCGTGCCTTTGTCTATAACGAATTGCCAGATGCCCATCTGTTGATGCATGACAACAAGCACCCGCACGGCAACATGGCCGTGCTGATCGGTGCCCCCAGCTTCGGCCTGGGTGCCAGTGGAAAACCGGAGGTTGAAATGGTGCATCCCGTGCTGCCCAAGGGTGACGTGCATACCACGCCACATCCGTACCCGATGTCCGAGCCGCTGCCCAGCATTGAATCGGCTGAGGCAATCACCATCGTCGATGATGGCAGCAAGGTGCGCGATCTGATGCATGCCGGCATCATCTCCTGCACGCCAGACGATACGATTGGCGCTGTAGCCAAGATCATGGTGAGCAAGGAAATCCATGCGGTGGTGGTCATGGACGCTCAGGGCTCTGCCGTGGGTGTCGTGTCGCAGACCGATATGGTTCTGGCGCGCCAGGGTCGCACCCCCGATCAGGCGCGCGCGATGCTGGCGCGCGAGGTCATGACCCCCGGTTGCGCCACTTGCGATGCCGACCTGCTGCTGAGCGAAGCGGTTAGCATGATGACGGGTCGGCGCATGCACCGCCTGGTCGTTACCGAGAAGGACAAGCCAGTCGGTGTGATCTCCATGACCGACGTGGTACGCAAGATCATCGGCGAGTAATCGCCGCCCAATCCAGCGCATTGCGACGCAGTGCGCTGCTCCCTCACCGTCCATAGAGGGAGTTTTAAAAAGCACTTTGCTCTGGCCTCAGTCAGAGCAAAGTATTTTCTTTGATTCGGTCAAACTTTTTTGCCATGCGTGCTGTCGTCTGCCATGAACTCACCGGTCCTTCAGCCCTGCGTCTGATGCAGGTCGACGACCCGCGACCCCGTGCTGACCAGGTGCTTATCCGTGTGCGGGCTTGTGGCGTCAATTTTGCCGATAGTCTGATCACCCGTGGCCAGTATCAAATGCAGCCGCAATTGCCCTTCAGTCCTGGCTTTGAAGTTGCTGGTGAGGTGCTGGAACTTGGCGCTGGCGTTTCAAAGTTTGCCATTGGAGATCGGGTGATCGCCATGTCTGCGCACGGTGGCTACGCGGAAAAGGTCGCAGCCGACATGAACCGCTGTGTGCCGATGCCAGCGGGGATGTCCTGGGAGCACGCGGCGGCCTTTCCTGTGGTTTTTGGCACCTCGCATGTCGCTTTGTGGCATCGGGCACGGTTGCGCTCTGGTGAGACACTGGTAGTGCATGGTGCCTCAGGTGGTGTCGGGTTAACGGCTGTGGCGATCGGCAAGCAACTCGGAGCAACTGTCATTGCCACGGCCAATGGCCCAGACAAGCTGGCTGTGGCCAAAGCACACGGCGCGGATCATCTGCTTGATGCCAGCCAGGAGGATTTGCGCATGCGGATCAAGGAGTTAACCGGTGGCCGGGGTGCCGATGTCATCTACGAACCGATCGGTGGCGACATGTTTGCTGCGTCACTGCGCAGTATCGCCTTTGAAGGGCGAATCCTGATCATTGGCTTTGCCGGTGGTGTCGTGCCGCAGATTCCGGCCAACCATTTGCTGGTGAAAAACGTCGATGTGATCGGCGTCAACTGGCCGGCTTACGCCCAATTGAATCCAACAGTCATGACCGAGAGTTTCCAGACTCTGATTCAATGGTATCTAGCGGGTGCCATCAAGCCGCACGTCTCGGCGATCTATCCGCTGGAGCAGGCCGTCGATGCCTTGAATCAGGTGCTGACCCGCAAATCGACGGGCAAAGTCATCATCACAATGTCTTGACCAACCAAGATGCGCTGTCATTCTGCTGCCCTGCGATTGGCTGAGTTCGATCCTCTTGACAAAGGAGCTTTCGCGCTTGCCACCGAGGTTCTGTGCAATGTATTTAGCCAGCAACTTGAAGCCACGAAAAATCAGCGTGACGCAGGCTTCGCTTGCGTCATTTCCCAACGGCACGGAATAACCCGCGCTTAACATCACCAAAAGGACTTATATGAATCCACAAAACGGTTACGACGTCGAAGACATCACGGTTGGCATGAGCGCAGAAATCGCCAAAACGATTACCGACGCAGACATTTTGCTTTTTTCTGCAGTGTCAACCGACACCAATGCAGTTCACATCGACGAAGAGTTTGGTCGAACCACCATGTTTGGCGGGCGCATTGCGCACGGCATGCTGTCAGCCAGCCTCATTTCAGCCGTTCTGGGCAACCGCCTGCCCGGTCCCGGAACCATTTACATGAGTCAGTCGCTGCGCTTTCGTGCGCCGGTGCGCCCGGGCGAAACGGTTCATGCCAAGGTCACGGTCAAGGAAGTCATTGCGGAGAAAGCCCGCGTGGTCGTCGATACCGTCTGCACCGTGGGTGACAAGGTGGTCATTGATGGTGAGGCCACGCTGATGGTTTCGTCGCGCAAAAAACGCGAAGCTGCTGCAAAGTAGTCTCGCTCCCACAGGCTCTGCGAGATGTCAGCCAGCCTTTCGCAGGCTGGCAGCATCAGGCAGAAGCCGCTATCTCGATGTCGATAGGGTAAGGTCAACTGTCGTTGACCTGGCTCAGGTGCAAACCGCTGAACTGCGAGCGCTATCGATAAACTCAAATCCCAGAAACCTGATCTGCACCGGGAACTCGATGTCAGCACAGGCCGTGCGTGGGCCTACCGAAACACCACCACAATGGTTGGTATCTGTCTGACCCCAGGCTCTTTGGCCAGGAAGTCGCGCAGTGCGTCGACCAGTTTGGCCTTGCAAAGTGCACGCACTGCATCTTCTCTGGCAACTGCCAGGCCGTAACGTTGCGCAAGCTCGTTAAATTTCTGGTTTACCTCAATAAAGGTGGCCCGTTCGTCAGCTAGCACATCTGGCACAGAGACTTCGTGAGATGCCGATTTGGTTGAGGGCGGCGAGATCAGCGTAGGTTGACCGCATTTGATGGAAATGCCGGCACCTTCCGACTCTATCTCGAAGCGGTCAGGCTTTAGGTCAATGGCAAAACAAAACTCCACCGTGTATTTTCCAATAACGATCACGTCAGATTTAAGCTTGTGTTTGTCTTTGCCGAAGCGCTCCAGATGCACATACTCGCGCACCACATTAGCCGCCAGACTCTTGGCAAGTTGCACCAGATGCGGCTTCGCAGCCGACAGGCTGTCGTTAAATTTGGTATAGCCCAGCAGTTTGGTCTTGGTGGACTCGAAGTCGGTCGTGGCCTTGAGTATCTTCTTGCTGGCATCTTGCTGTTCTTCATAACGCCGGAACTGCATAACAACAAACACTGCCGCTGCGCTGATGATGCAGCCCGCAACTGCCAAAGCTCCCATGTTTTCCACCCGATCACTCCTTGAAATAGATAGCGCTGTGCCCGAACGGTAAGCCATTGACGTGAATCAGCACAGTGACATGACTGAAGATGCTCCGCAAATGAAGTGTGGTGGTCGGCCTCGGACCAAACTGTCCGTGCAAGTTGCCAGTTGAAGTCATGCCACCCTCAATGTGCCTTGTCCCAGTTCACGCCCATACCAACCTCAGCCAGTAGCGGCACTTTCAGGTGCGCAACGCCCGCCATCAGTTTGGGGACTTCATGTTTGACCCAATCCACTTCCGACATCGGCACCTCAAACACCAGCTCGTCATGCACCTGCATGATCATTTTGGTCGCCAGGTGTTGTGCATCGATAACCTGCTGCACCTTGACCATGCTGAGCTTGATCAAATCGGCGGCTGTGCCCTGCATCGGGGCATTGATGGCAGCCCGCTCGGCCCCGGCGCGGCGCGGCCCGTTGGGCGAGTTGATCTCGGGCAGATACAACCTGCGGCCAAACACGGTTTCCACATAGCCCTGCGCTTTGGCCAACTGCCGGGTATGGTCCATGTAGATTTTGACGCCAGGATAGCGCTCGAAGTAACGCGCGATGTAGTTCTTTGCGGCGGTGTTGTCGATC